>SKXH01000062.1 GCA_007128495.1 Bacteroidota bacterium | reverse complement strand
TATACGATGGTCTTCTTTTGTTCACCCTCTCCGATTTCACCGAGCATCATAGTTAATTCGGGTACGTTAGTGCCGTCACTGAACAGGCGGTATAACTCAGCCAGACCCTGCAAGAAGTCGATTGTAATATATGCGTCACGTTGGAATAATCGCATCTTGCGCATTTTCTTCTGTGAAATTCTGCTTGCCGTGATATTTGCAACCGCCCCGTTTTCAAATTGGATCCGCGTATTCGCTATATCAATTGAATCCGATACAATAGCAACGCCGTTTGCATCGATCTGTTTGACCGGCGAATTTACCAGACTGAGAATTATATCAATATCGTGAATCATAAGATCGAGTACTACGGCGACGTCGGTGCCGCGGGGATTGAACTGCGCGAGCCGGTGTGATTCGATGAACATCGGGTTGAGTTCAACTCCTTTGAGCGCCATAATTGCGGGATTGAACCGCTCGATATGACCCACCTGAACAATCCGGTTCTTTTCCCGGGCAAGCTCGATCAATGATTCCGCCGAGGGAACGTCCGATGTAATCGGTTTCTCTATAAAAACGTGTACCCCCCTGTGTAATGCGTGTGACGCTGTTTCGAAATGATTGCTTGTAGGTGTAACCACACTGGCTGCCCCGACTTCATCAAGTAAGGCATCGAGACTCGGAAATGATTTCACCCCATAATGTTCGGCTACCTCTTTACTTCGTGCGGGATCAATATCATATATACCCACAAAATCGGCAGTTGGAATCATGTCATACATTTTTGCATGAAGATTACCGAGGTGCCCCACACCAACTACCCCGACTTTTATTTTTGGTTTCATAATTATACCAATTAGTAATTGTGTAAAGATCGATGTTTTAGTAATTTATTAATCCAAAGATGAAAATCCTTTATGGAGAAAAAACGATACTGTGATTCGCTCTGTACCACACGATCGTAACTATATGAATCCCACAGGACCGTTGCTATATCAACCCCGGCTTCCTTTGCAGCTTTTACGTCGGCCATTGAATCTCCTACCATTAAAGTCTCTTCGGTTGCTATATTCATTTCATCGAGCGCGCGGTGTATGCCTTCACCGGAAGGTTTGTGTTGTTCAACATCGTGTCCGGTGATTATGGATGTGAAATAATTTTTCAATCCGAACTTTTCGAGTGTTATTTCGGTCGATCTCCGTCCTTTTCCGGTGAATAATCCGAGAGTGATCGATGCATTATACAACGAATCCAGAATCTCCGGTATACCGTCATATAATTCGGCTTTTTCATTATGATGCCGTTCGTAGTAGGCATGGAAATCTGTTACTGCATTTCTGAAATCGGTTTCACCGACGAGCTTCCGGATAGCAACTTCTTCGGGAGGGCCGAACATCGAAACGATCTCATCGCTTGAGAAACGACGGCCGAGATATTTATCGGCAATGTGATTGAATGTATCGAATATGAGTTGATTGGTACGCGTGAGCGTTCCATCCATATCAAAAATAATGCCACGGTAAGATTTGCTTGAAGATCTTTGCGTATACACGTAATAAAATTTTAATGGTAAGATTAAGTAAAATAAACATATAATATACAATTTATTGAAATTCATTCCAAATTTCCAGTTTTTCAGGTATTTAGTGTGGGTATTGACAAAGTAATGTTTATACCGTATATTTATATACCATAAATATGGAGGGTGGTTTGGTATGGCAAAAGAATCACAGTTAACGGCAGCACAGCGGCGTGTTTACAATTGGATCGTTGATTATATCGACCGTATGAATATGTCGCCGACATTGGCTGAAATTGCCGATGGATTGGGATACCGGCACGTATCGAGCATGCTCGTTCACGTCAATGCCCTTGATAAAAAGGGGTATATAAAACGGCATCCGAATATTGCACGGGGGATCGAAATCATCCGGCGTAAGTCAAATGCGATCCCAGTCTATGGATATGTACCTGCCGGTCATCCATTCTTATCCGATGAAAATATCGTCGATAATTTTGAGCTTCGAAAATATATATCTGCACCGAAATCTGTATTCGGGCTTTATATCCGCGGAGACAGTATGCGTGATGCAGCGTTATATGAAGGCGATCTGGTATTTGTCGATCCGACAAAAGAACCTCAAAACGGTGAGATCGTTGTTTCGATGGTAGATGGTGAACCGACCGTGAAACGCTACTACCGGGATAACGGCACCATAACGCTGAAGCCAGAAAATAAAAAATATTCACCGATTTCGGTAAATGTACAATCGGAGCAATTCAGGTTTATCGGAACGGTAATCGGGTTAATACGCCGTATCGATAAAAAGCGTATTGATCAGATCGTTGCAGTATAAATTCTCTCCGGTAGATCTTACCAATACCTGCAACAATTATCCCTTTTCTTGAAATTCATACGAATTCATCGTACATTAATATTGTAGTATTATGTCTATAATATGAATATTCATTTATGTTAACCATAAGTTTGGTTTTCTATACGATGTACCTGTATGACTCTATCGAATTTGACAGAAGAAGAAAAGGCCCAACGAATCAGTGTTCTTTTGAAGACCGCTGACCGGCATGTATTGTCGGGAGAATTCGATAAAGCAGAGGAGCAGGTCGACCGGGTATTTAAACTTGACCCAAATAATATTTATGCAAAAGCGTATCTTAAGCGAATAGAGGTTTTTCGGGAAAAACAAGGTGTGAGGGAAGAACCGAGTGAGCCGGAAGAACAAGCTGAGAAGACGGAACCGGATGATGAGAAGAGGGAAGGAGAAGAAGATAGAGAGCACAATGAAGCGAAGGAGCAGGATGAGTCTCCGCCTGAAATAGAACAGGACCACCAGCCGGAACAGGATACCGAAGATGAAACACCGGAAACGCCTGAACCACGATCGCCGGTAGAATCAGATGAAAACACAGGATCTGCTGAGAAATCCGAATATGAATATAGACCGGATGATGCCCTTGATCAACACGTTGAGGAAAACGTTGCAGGCGATTCGACTTTGGTAAAGCGCAATACATCCGGGAAACAGCTTTCAGCAGAGGATCAAAGGAAAATAGTTGAAGACATTGTATCAAAGGAAGCGGATCTGCTCGATGATCCCAATCAAGAGAACTTATCACAACAAAGGGGTGCCAGAAGATATCGCCGGAGCCCGCTGAACCAGGAAGCAAATGAAGAAAAATACCGGGAAACTCTTGAAAAATTTTGGAAAAAGGGACGATTATCAGATGAGAACAGGGGAAAACTAAAGGAACTTCGTGAAACATTTAATATATCGGAGGAACGACACGCTGAAATAGAGAAGTCGGTAAAACTGGCTGCATATGTGAAGGCCGTGAAGGAGGCGTGGGAGGAAGGACTCATATCCCCGACCAGTGCTGCCACACTTGATGAATTGCGCGAACGATATGACATTACGGTCAATGAACATCTTATGATCGAATCGCGCATAATGTATGAATTACATGGCATTCGGTCAAAGGGTGTCGTGATGCTGATCGATGATGATGTTGAGCTTGTAAATATTATAAAGTCAATTTTACGCGAGGAGGGGTATGCTCCTTTCTCGGTGCATAAACCCGAAGAAGGATTAAAAATACTTGAACGAACAACACCGGATCTGATATTGCTGGATGTTACGTTCCCCAAACCTTCGTTGAGCGGGTTTTCAACGTACGAGCAAATACGCAAGAGATCGAGTTTACGATTTGTGCCGGTTGTATTCCTTAGCGGGCTAGATGAAGAACATATTGTGGAGGTCGGTAAGAAACTCGGTGCAGATGATTATATTACCAAGCCATGTTCTGAACAAATTCTTGTGTCGACGATAGAAGGGAAGATCAAACGATACAGAGAGATGCGAAAAGCTATCGAGGAGTAATCGCATTTATAAAAAACAGAAAACAACTAAACGAAAACGGATAATATCATGTCAGTCATATTTAGTAGGCAATGTGAGTACGCCCTGCAAGCAGTAATATACATCACTGCAAAAGAGGATAAAAACTATACGGATATAAAAGAAATATCCAATAAACTTAATATTCCACATCATTTTCTCGCGAAGATACTTCAGAATTTGTCGAAGAGTGGATTGTTACGGTCGCAAAAGGGACCGAGCGGCGGTTTCGCCCTTGGTACCGATCCGGAGAACATTACTTTATATAATATCGTGGAGGCGATCGACGGCGACGGATTCATTACCGACTGTGTACTTGGTTTACCGTCATGTGGTGGAGATAATCCGTGTCCGTTGCACGACAGGTGGGGTGAACTTCGAGAGGAAATATATAAGATGCTGGCAGGAAAAACTATCGCCCAGCTGGTGGAAGAAATTCGAGTCAAACCGAGTATAAGTGAAAAAATGAATTTTGCCTGATAGAATAATTCTACGATATAGGCAAGTTTATGACAATGTAAATCCATTAATATCCACGGTCAATGAATAGGTATATGTATGGCAACAAAACCTCCACCGGATGTAAAACCCTATCCGGAAGATTCTATAGAAACAAAAGCATATAAAAGTGTCGCAGATATCCCCACACAAGAACCGAACGACCGCAATCGTCTCGGTTATCACGTGTGGCGCTGGTTAACAAATAAAACCAATACAACGCTCGATGAACAGATTACTGTATCCGGCGCACGGTTGCTCATTGATGAAAAAGAAGCCAAAGACCGGATTTTGGCAAAGTTGAAGGAGATGAATGTAGAGCTCCCTTAATAATAGATATGTGGGTGGAAAACTATGGAGGAAAGAGCCGGTTATATTTCCCGGATATCTTTATAAGTTAGCGGTGGATGGTTAGCTTACATGGCCGGAAACTGAGCAAGGTCTATTTGTGTTTCAAATTGAAACGAGTTGGGAATTATGCAAGACATACAGGTACATAACTGGCTTCAGCGGATTGCAAATCTCGAATCACTTCTTGATGCCACCGATACCGGGATTATGATCATTGATCTTGATAGAAAGGTCAGATTCATTAATGATCGTGCCCATAAATTACTCGGTTATAATGTAGATGAAGTGTACGGGGAACGGTGTAATCTTATTGCTCAAACCTCCGACTGTGAGAATAATTGTCCGCTCACGCGTACACTAACCACCGGCAAGGAGGTCCGCAATGAGGAAATGATCTATACCTCCAAGGACAACCGCCGGTTTCAGGCACAAACGAGTATAGTTACCTTATATGATGAAGACGGCAACATAATAGCCGGTGCGGAATTGTTTCGGGATATTACCGAGATCAAGATGCTTGAAGAACAGGTGCAAGGCAGATACTCGTTTGCCAGCATTATCGGTAAATCACACCAGATGCAGGAGATTTACCGGCTCATAGAAGAAGTCGCACCGACAGATGCAAGCGTACTTATCCAGGGTGAGTCAGGGACAGGAAAAGAATTGATTGCAGAAGCAATCCACGGGTACAGTCATCGTAAGGAAAAGGAATTCGTTAAAGTTAATTCAAGTGCCTTTCCCGAAGGATTGCTTGAAAGCGAGTTATTCGGTCACGTAAAAGGATCGTTCACCGGAGCATACCAGGATAAAAAAGGTAAATTTGAAATAGCCGATGGGGGCACGCTCTTTCTTGATGAGATAGGTGAAATGAGTCCGCTGCTTCAGGTAAAGCTCCTCCGCGTTCTGCAGGATGGAGAATTACAACGGGTTGGCGAAAATAAGGTTCGAAACGTGAATGTGCGTGTGATTACCGCGACCAATAAGGATTTAAAAAAAGCCATCGCCGATAAAGAATTTCGTGAGGATCTCTTTTATCGATTGAATGTGGTTCCGATTTATGTGCCTCCGCTAAGGGAGCGCCGGGTCGATATACCTCTTTTGGTGAATCACTTTATTAAAAAGTTTAATAGAACAACAAAGGATAAATATATCGAAAGACTGGCTCCCCCGTCGCTCGACATCCTGATGAAGTATAATTTCCCGGGCAATGTCAGGGAGCTTGAAAACATAGTAGAGTACGCTTACATTCGTTGTAACTGCCCCGTCATAGAACCTGCACATTTACCGACCGAACTTCTGGAGGATGACTCCCCGGCAGATAATGGGGATACTATCGATCACATAGTTAGATCTGAGAAACCCATTGATGTGATGGAGCGGGTAATAATTGAGCGGGTTTTGATGGAAGAAAATTGGGCGTACCGTAACGCTGCAAGAAGACTCGGAATGAGCAGAACCACTCTATGGAGAAAAGTGAAGGATATGAATATCAACCCACCACCGGGCATCAAATGATTGTGTTTCACAATTAAACATATTGTTCACTTATGAAACACAAAGGATGGGCGAAATGAGCGTTTTAATCCTGCTGGAGTTTTTAGTGTTAAATTTTGAAACAGTGGCTTGTTCCTCAACTTTGTATCTTCTTAATAATTAATAACTTAAGATATAAGGCACAGGATTTGCAGTTTTAAAGATTAAAAGAATAGATTAAACTTATGCATTTACAAGAGAAAACAATCGATTCAAGGACATTTCGGGAGGTAATGGGACGGTTTACAACCGGAGTAACGGTTGTGACAGTCCGTGATGAAGAAAAACCCCATGGAATGACGGTCAACTCATTTACCTCAGTTTCGCTGGATCCACTGCTTATATTAGTATGTCTCGATAAAGGCGCCACAACGACCGATATGCTGTTACGAACGCGGCGGTTTTCAGTGAATATACTCACGGCCGAACAAAAGCGGCTTGCACAACGATTTGCTGAAAGCGGAAATGAGCAAGATCGCTTCAACGGAATTGATTATAGCTTATCGGAAGAGGGGACTCCTATATTATCCGGTGTTCTCGGTCATCTAACCTGTACCGTTGATAAAGTTGTCGAAGGCGGCGATCACTATATTTTTATAGGGGAGGTCGTCGATATCGGATCGGGTGACGACAAAAAGACGCCGCTTTTATTTTACCGGGGGAACTATAATGTACTTGCAGAGTAGGAGAAATTATGCCAGAAAAAGGTGATAACATAATGATACCGGCTGGTTCAAAGGAAAGATCTTTTGTTGAGGAAATGCTTCCCCATATGGATTCATTATACAACTATGCCCTATGGCTCACAAGCGAACATAATGCAGCAAACGATCTGATACAGGAAACCTATCTCAAAGCGTACCGGTTTTTCGACAAGTATGAAAAGGGAACGAATGCGCGGGCATGGCTCTTCCGGATTATGAAAAATTCATACATCAACGATTACAGAAAAAAAACCCGTGAGCCCGACAATCTTGAATTTGATGAAGGAGAGTATTCGTATCTTGACTCGATGCACTCAAGCCGCGATACGACCGATGTACGCGAACTGTTATACCGCAATTTGCTCGATGACGATATCAGCGGCGCGCTTGCCGATCTCCCGGAGAATTTTAGAACTGCAATTGTGCTACGGGATATTGAGGGGTTGACCTATGAAGAGCTTGCAGAATTTTTCGATATCCCGATCGGTACCGTACGTTCACGTCTGCATCGTGCACGGAAGGCGCTCGGTGAGAAGCTGGTTGAATATGCACGGGACAGAGGGTACGACGTTGAAGAGTTTCTTGAGTCATTGGACTAAACGGTGAAGAATTACGATGAAAGATGCACAGACAATAGAACGAAACACGACTACATCTCCGATCTGTATTCATCACATTGCAATCAACGTTAAAGACCTGCAGCGGTCTATCGATTTTTTTAAAGACCTTGTCGGCCTGCGTGTTGTCGACCGGGATGATCATTCGGCAAAACTCTCAATCGGCGATTCGGAAATAGTACTTTTTCAACTCCCCTCGGATATAAATATTCCACCCGGTAATAAAGAAGAACATCCGGCGGGTTTGAACCATATTGCACTCGAAGTACATCCCGCACTCTTTGAAAAATATCACCGCTGTCTGAAAGACAACGGTGTTACAATCACCTTCGGACCGGTAAAGCGCCGTCATGGCTATGCACTCTATTTCCTCGATCCCGATGGAAATAAAATTGAACTCTTTTACAGCAATGTTTCCAGAAACGGAAACTAACAAGGTCTGGTATCCTTTTCATTTTTTTATTATAATAACCCTGTAACGTACCTTTTATTATTATCGATCGATTATTATGAATGATATAACGAATAAAGTAGTAGTGATTACCGGAGCAACGAAGGGCCTCGGTCTGGCGCTCGCCCGCAGTTTCGCACAAAACGGTGCCCGGCTTGCAATTTGTGCGCGCAGCAAAGACGCTCTTGCCGGTGCCGAAAAAGAGCTGACCGATGCAGGTGCTGAGGTCTTCAGTATGCCGATAGATATAAAAATACCGGATCATGCGGAGAATTTTGGTTCGGGAACACTGGATCGATTCGGACAGGTCGACGCGGTTATCAACAACGCTTCGATGCTCGGACAGCGCGTCCCCGTATCGGACTATCAATATTCGACCTGGAAAGATGTCATTGATGTAAACATCAACGGTACATTTCTTATAACCAAAGTGTTTCTGCCTGCCATGATGAAACAGCGGAGCGGTTCGATCGTCAACGTTAGTTCGGGTGTAGGAGCGGTAGGTAAACCGAGATGGGGCGCGTATTGTGTGTCGAAATTCGGGGTAGAGGGATTCTCTTATATGCTTGCCGAAGAGATGCGTGATTATAATGTTCGTGTGAATATCGTTAATCCCGGCGCGCTTGCAACCGAGATGCGCCGCGCCGCATATCCCGACGAGGATCAATCGAAATTAAAAAAGCCGGAAGATATATTTAACGTGTTCCGGTACCTCGTCTCGGACGATTCAAAAGAAATGACGGGTGAACGGGTCAACGCCCAGGAATTTTCGGTACCGGTAACGTCATAATTTTTTACTCAATCTAATTCTGAATGTAGTCCCCTCACCGGGGCGTGATTCTTTAATAAACAATTTCCCGTGGTGATAATCTTCAATTATACGCTTCGATAAGCTGAGGCCGAGTCCCCATCCTCGCTGTTTTGTACTATAACCCGGCCGGAATACATCTTTTCTGGCACGTTTATCGATACCTTTACCGGTATCGGTAACGTCGATGTTTATCGAAGAGCGGGAATCGTGAAGTGCTATATTGATCGTGCCGGTGTGGTTCTCGATTGCGTCGAGCGCGTTTTTAATAAGATTTTCAAGAACCCATTCGAACAATTCGGCGTTAAGTTTTGCCCGATATTCGGAGTCGGTATCTAATGTGATTGTTACTTGTTTTCGTGTTTGGGGGATTCGCCGCTCGATGTATTCGATTACCCGGCTGATAGTTCCGTTTACCGATGTTTCCTGCAGTTCGGGTGTCGAACCGATCTTCGAAAAACGTGCCGCGATCTTGCGCAATCTGACAATATCTTTATCCAGTTCCGATAATGTATCTTGAATTTGGGGATTGTCCCGGCCGTAATCTCTGAGCAATTCCACCCATCCCATAATACTCGATAACGGCGTTCCGATCTGATGTGCGGTCTCTTTTGCCATTCCGACCCAGATATTCGATTGCTCATTTCTTTTAATGTAACTGAAGCCGGTATACGCAATGAGTACGAATAAACCGGCGAGCGCAACTTCAACGACCGGCAGCCAGCGGAGCTGCCTGATTAATTCTGATTCACCGTAGTGCAGGTGATTAAGAACTATCATTTCGCCGTTCGATTCATACGTCACTTGAATGGGATTCCGTTGTTGATCCATTTCGTGCAAGAGGTCTTGAAGAAATTCCCGTTGTGTTTCTGCCGATGCATCCGGATCAAGTCGTATGTTTTTTACATAATCGGTGTACGGATAGATCGGTTCACGGTTTTCGTCGGTTAAAATTACGGGAAAATCGATTGCCTTAATGATCTCGTCGAATATAAACGAAAAATCCCCTTCGCCGGTATCGCCCGATGCAATATATTCAAGTGAACGTGCGTACAGATCGGCGACTTCGTGTTCTTTCTTCTGTAACCGTTCGACAATTGATTGAGTGTAGAGAAGTAATGCACCAACCAGTACTATCGCACCGGCGAGCAGTGCAATTTTAAAATTTGCCGAGCGCGGTGTTTTCCCCGTTTTTCTTACCATAGTGATCACGCATCCTTAAAGATAGTTTGATCTCTCCGTGCACCGACAGAAACAATTCGCACCGGTATGCCGGTTAATTCTTCAAGCCGGGCGACGTATTGTTTCGCCTGTGCGGGAAGATCGCAATACTGTTTAATCTCCGTCAACGACTGCTTCCAGCCGGGTACCGTTTCATAAACAGGAATTAAATTATTTAAACGTTTTTCATCGGTCGGAAATGTTTTTAACATTTTCCCATTCAACCGGTATCCTGTACAAATCAAAATTTCATCGAAATGGCTGAGGACGTCAAGTTTTGTCAATGCCATTTCCCGGATGCCGTTTATCCGGGCAGAGTATTGAAGAAGCATTGCATCGAACCACCCGCAGCGGCGCGGCCGGCCGGTAGTCGCTCCGAATTCGTTTCCCCATCTACGCAGTTGCTCTCCGTCATCGCCGGTCAATTCGGTCGGAAATGGTCCGTTACCGACCCGGGTGGTATATGCCTTTACAATACCGGTTATTTTTGTTATAAAAGTCGGCGGAATTCCAAGCCCGGTACACGCGCCTCCGCTTGTCGGATTTGACGAGGTGACATAAGGATACGTACCATGGTCTATATCAAGCAGCGCTCCCTGTGCACCTTCTGCGAGGACGGTTTTTCCTTCTGCCAGTGCGGTATTGAGGTAATAGGATGAATCGGTAATGAATTCATCTATCTGTTTATCGAATTCCTGATACTGTTCGATGATCGATTCGAGTTTCAATTCCTCCTTGCCGTATAACTGTTTCAGCATTTTATTTTTTTCGTCAAGATTTGCCTTAATCTTTGTGCGGAGGATATCACGATCGAGCAGGTCGACGATGCGAATGCCGGTACGGGTAAATTTATCAATATATGCGGGACCGATTCCGCGACCGGTAGTACCGATCTTAGCTCCCTGTTCCTCGCGCAAGGTGTCGAGTAGTTTATGATACGGCATTATGAGGTGTGCGTTATGACTGATAAGCAGTCGCCCTTTGATATCCAAACCGAAGGAGCGAAGCATTTCAATTTCTTCAAGAAGCGCTGCGGGATCAACGACAACACCATTTCCGATCACACAGGTAACGTTTTCGCTGAATATACCCGACGGGATCAGGTGAAGAATATATTCCTGTTTACCGATAACAACGGTGTGGCCTGCATTGGCACCGCCCTGATACCGGGCGACGATATCGACATGCTCACTCAGGTGATCGACAATTTTTCCTTTACCCTCGTCGCCCCATTGCGATCCCACGATGATATGTACCGGCATGTCAGAATCCTTTCAGTAGTAAGTACAAACGTAAAAAAACTCCGGTGAGATTGCTGTCCAATCCCTGTGCCGGAGTTTCATGAAAAAATGATATATCAAGATTATCTAAGAAAAACTATTGTGCGCTTCCTCGACAGAAGAATAATTCGGGAACACCGATTGCAATTTAGCAACGGTGAGCAGCGTTTCGACTTTCGGCGATGCCTTTGCGATCTTGAGCTCACCGCCCATATTGCGCATTGCCGTCAGTCCGCCTATTAACATACCGAGTCCCGAACTGTTTA
>SKXH01000278.1 GCA_007128495.1 Bacteroidota bacterium | reverse complement strand
GTTTGATAAATACATTTTTAGGTGTTATTATTATATATTCGTCAACCGCGCTGCCGTTTTGCATCTGGATGATGAAGGGATATTACGACACGATATCGCCGTCGCTTGAAGAAGCGGCACGTATAGATGGGTGCACTCAGTTTGCCGCATTTTATAAAGTTGTTTTACCGCTTGCGGCACCCGCGCTCGTTATTGTAGCGTTGTTCTCGTTTATGACATCTTGGGCCGAGTATATAGTTGCTGCGCAGGTTTTACAGGATACACATTTGTGGACGCTGCCTGTCGGTTTACAAACCTTTCAGGCCAATATGTCTACCGAATGGGGATTATATGCAGCTGCATCGTTAATTGTCAGTGTGCCGGTTGTGATATTGTTTCTTGTGTTGAGTAAATTCCTGGTATCCGGATTAACGCTCGGTAGTGTGAAAGGATAATAAATACGAGGGGAAGAGGAAATGAGAAAAAGTATCTATGTTTTAATATTCATAATGATCGGCCTTCTGCCCGCCGGAACGACGACGGCCCAGGAATTCGAGGGTATAATCGATATCACTATATCCACGCCGTCGTACGATGATTTTGAGGAGATGGAGTCTGTTGTTCAACGGTTTTACATTAAAAAACCCCATCTCAGAATTGAAGTAGAAGGGAGCTTAAGCGATGTCGTTATTCTCGTTGACAATGATAAGCAGGAAATATATGTACTTGATAAAGCTTTACGGCGATATACAATAAATACGTTCGATGAGTACGCCCAGGAAGATGAATTCTCAATAACCGAGATGGATTTTACTATGCGCAGAACCGGGCGTACAAAAGACATCCTCGGTTTTGAAACTCAACTATTCGAATTTACTGTAGAGGGGGAGATCGGTGAAAGTTTTGATAAAATTGAAGTATGGACTACTCCCGAACTGGACTCGCTCTATAAAGAATTGTTCTTTGCAGTGATGGATAACGATGTTGAAGCGAACGCGTGGCAAACAATGCTCGTCGACCAGAACCTCTTTCCGCTACAGACAAAAACATATTATAATAGTTCAATACTGGAAAAATCAGAAGTTACCCAAATAGAATCCCGCTCATTGCAAAAGGATATTTTTGTCATTCCGCCCGATTATCGCCAGGTTGACCACAGAAGAAAGTAAGGGTAAAATACCATGAGAAAAACATTATTGATGATTTGTATTTTCGCCGTCGGTGTGTTCATCTCCGGTTGCGAGACCGATCGTGACGATATGCCTGTACTTGAGTCGGCCCGCATCAGTGAAGACTGGGTGAGGGAAGCAATAATTTATGAAGTATACCTCCGTTCCTTTTCTCCCGAGGGGGATTTTGCGGGACTCGAAGAACGGCTCCCCGAACTTAAAGACCTCGGCGTCACCGTTCTCTGGCTGATGCCCATACATCCGGTCGGTGAGGAAGAAAGAAAAGGAACTCTCGGCAGTCCTTACTCCGTTCGTGATTACTTTGATGTTAATCCGGAATTCGGAACCATGGAAGATTTCGAAAGTCTGCTTGAATCTGCACACGAGCATGGTTTCAAGTTGATACTTGATTTGGTTGCAAATCACACCGCCTGGGACAATCCGCTTATAGAAGAACATCCCGATTGGTATGTACAGGATGACGAGGGTAATATTGTGTATCCCGAAGGGACTGATTGGTGGGATGTTGCCGACCTCAATTATGATAATCCCGAAGTATGGGATTATATGAAAGAGGTTATGCGCTTTTGGGTCGAAGATGTAGGGGTTGATGGGTTCAGGTGCGATGTGTCGGAATTGGTACCGTTAGAATTCTGGGAAGAAGCCCGCGACATGCTCGATGAAATTAAACCGGTAATGATGTTATCCGAGGGTGCGGAGCCGGCACATCATCTCCACGCATTTGATATAACATATTCGTGGAATATCTATCACAATCTTGCAGATATTATTCACGGAGACGCCCCTGCAATTGTTATAGATAATCTGCTTGAAACCGAAGCCGCCCGGTATCCGGCTGGCTCATTACGTATGCGGTTCAAGTCGAACCACGATGAAAATGCCTGGGATGCACCGGCTGTTGAAAAATGGGGACCGAAAGGTGCCAGGGCTGTCGGGGTACTTGTAACGACGATGCCGGGCGTTCCATTACTGTATAATGGCGACGAAGTCGGCAACCCGAAGCGTCTCGAATTGTTTGAAAAGGTTTCTATAGATTGGGATCGAGGTGAAGAGTACCGTGAATTTTACTCACAATTATTCGAATTGTATAATACATCGACTTCTTTTCAGCGCGGTAATTTTATGAAAATCGGCACTACCAATGAGAATTCTATATATTCATTTCTGCGAACCCGCAATGATGACCATAAACTGGTGCTGATAAACTTAAAACCCGATACGATAACATTCGATGTCGATGTAAATTCAATTCTCGATGCAGTACAAAAGCAATCGGGTACATTTTATAAAGTCCTCGGTACCGGTCAAGAAACGATCAGTGTTGTGTATGATGATGATATGACGGTCACATTATCTGATCATGAATATGTGATTTATGACCTTGATTAGAAGTTCATTTTTTATGTAGAAACAAGGTATTGCTTGAATCATTCCCCGATATTGATTAGCTTATATACGTAGTACTTTCCAACATAAAATCACAAACAGATAATAGCGGAGTAAAAGATATGAAATTTCACACCGAATATCTGACATTCAATACCAAGAAACATCGTGAATATATTAATATTACACCCGAGGTAGAGGATGCAGTCAAAAAGAGCGGCGCGACGGAGGGAATGGTACTTGTCTCGGCAATGCATATCACAGCAGGTGTCTGGGTAAATGATGCCGAGACCGGTCTGCTGCAGGATATTGACGAGTGGCTCGAGCAGCTTGCTCCGTATAAGGAAAACTACCGTCATCACCGTACGGGTGAGCAGAATGGAGATGCACATCTGAAAAATTTACTTGTGCATCATCAGGTTATCATCCCGATCACCGACGGTAAATGCGACTTCGGTCCGTGGCAACAGGTGTATTATGCTGAATTTGACGGACAGCGGAAAAAACGTGTCGTAATTAAGGTTATGGGTGAGTGATACATATCG
>SKXH01000258.1 GCA_007128495.1 Bacteroidota bacterium | reverse complement strand
CGATGCAGGCATTATCCGATCAGGAACGCATTATGATGTATGATAGAATGTTCCCGGAAAATGTACAGTTGGAAGATCAGGTGAAATTGCAGAATTTCGTTCAGTTGGAAGATAGAATTCAGCTGGAAGCATTTCAGCAACTTGACGCAGATGTCCGGTTAGCAGCATTCAATAACGCACTTGAAGATGCGGTACAATTACAGGCAATGCAGGCGCTTAGTTCCGAATATCAGCTGGAAGCGTTCCAGAGGTTACAGGACGGCATACAGTTAGAAGGGTTTTCAAGGATAATGATAGAATAAGGTTCGACTGGAGAATTCTAATTATACCTGAACAGCTATCCGTGTAATTTAACTCAATCCAATGGAGGCAACGTTGGTGCCTCCATTGGATTGAAATGTTTTTAGGGGATGACATACTTCTATCTTTCATTAATATATAGTATTTATTATGGTGTGCAGAAGATTTGTTGCTACGTTTCTATTTTTGTTTCTCGCTATTCCGTCCTTGTATTCGCAGGTGCAGGATACACCGGCACGAATAAATGTTTTGCGAACCGATCATTTGCGGCTGGTATACTTTCCTTCACATTCGTATATTGTACCGCACCTTGCCCGGAGTTTTCATAATGCATTTTACTTTCACAGCGACCTGTTCGATTATCAGCCGTCCGAGGATATTCTTCTGTTACTTCACAGTTTCAACGATTACGGAGCCGCCGGCGCCGCGACCATACCGTGGAATTTTATAACTGTCTGTGCCGAACCGTTTGATTACGTCTACGAGACAAGACCTTCGAATGAACGGATGAACTGGCTCAGTATTCACGAACTTGTTCATATTGTCGCAACCGATCGACCGTCCCGGGGCGATAGACTTTATCGTTCATTATTCTTCGGCAAGGTAGCCCCGACGGCCGAAAATCCGGTTTCCATGCTGTATAGTTATCTCACAAATCCCCGGTGGTATTCTGCCCGGTGGTATCACGAGGGTATTGCAGTTTTCCTGGAAACCTGGATGACGGGTGGACGGGGTCGTGCTCTCGGTGGCTATGATGAAATGGTTTTCCGAACGATGGTCAGAGACAATAGCTATTTTTATGATTTCGTCGGACTCGAGTCGGAGGGAACAACGATTGACTTTCAGATCGGAGCTAATTCGTATCTGTACGGTACCCGGTTTATCAGTTATCTCGTATATCATTACGGTCACGATAAACTGATTGAATGGATAAAACGTGATGACGATAGTAAACGTTACTTTGCATCACAATTCAAGAATGTCTACGGAATTTCTCTCGATGATGAATGGTCCCGCTGGATAGAATGGGAACATTCATGGCAGGAGGATAACTTGAAACGGGTTCGTACACATCCCGTTACCGAACACCGGCCCGTGTATGATGATATACTCGGTTCTGTTTCGAGACCATATTATAATCCCGAAACCGGCGATATGTATGTCGGTATGAACTATCCCGGCCAGATTGCTCATCTGGCATCCATAAATATTAGTAACGGTACTAAATCCAGTATTAGTGACGTAACCACGCCCGCGCTTTACTATGTGACGCATCTTGCTTACGATCACGATGAAGGAAATTTGTTCTATACCACAAACAACAGCAGGGGATGGAGGGGACTAAATAAGGTTAACATTCATACCGGTGAATCACAACGCCTGTTACGGGATGTGCGAATAGGGGATATTGTGTTTAATCCCGCCGATAAGTCAATCTGGGGAGTTCAACATCATAACGGTATATCGAGACTGGTTCGTATTCCCCATCCCTATGACAACTGGCGGCAAATCCTTTCATTATCGTATGGGAGGGATTTTTTCGATCTCGATATATCTCCCGATGGAAAATATCTTACCGGTGCGATCGTGGAAATTGGCGGTGAACAGCGGTTAATAAAAATGGAAATAGATAGTTTATTACAAGGAGATAGTTCGTTTGAAGTACTCTTCAAGTTTGAAGGGAATTCCCCCGCCAATTTTGTCTTTTCACCCGACGGTCAATATATGTTCGGTACATCGTACTACTCCGGTATATCGAATGTATTTCGTTTGAATATGGAAACAAGAGAGATGGCAGCACTCACCAATGCCGAAACAGGGTACTTTCGTCCCCTTCCTGTATCGGAAGATTCGCTCATTGTTTTTGAGTACTCGGATCAAGGATTTTCTCCGGTGATGATCGCTAACGAGCCGGTTGATAATGTTAGTGCTATTCGTTTTCTGGGGCAAGCAGTGATTGAGAAGTACCCGGAGCTCGAAAACTGGTCTGTCGGGTCGCCTGCAATTGTTGATATAGACTCGCTGTCGAATTATCGTGGAGAATATAAACCGGCGCATCATGTAGGTCTTTCTTCAGTCTATCCCGTTGTTGAGGGATACAAGGATTATGCTGCGGTGGGCTTACGTTTTAATATCTCCGATCGGCTTGGTTTACACTCTTTGGATATTACAAGCGCATACACACCGAATTCCCGGCTGCCGGAGGATGAACGAATTCACCTTTCGGCAAATTATCGCCGCTGGCCGTGGCGGATCAGCGCTTCATATAACCGTTCTGATTTTTACGATCTGTTCGGGCCGACAAAAACAAGCCGTAAAGGTTATTCGCTGGCAGTACAATATCAAAATCTTATTATCGACGACCGTCCGAAAAGACTTGATTACACCGTCAATGTTGCCGGATACGGGGGGCTTGAAGTGCTTCCCGACTTCCAGAATATTGAAGCGTCGTTTACAGAATTTTTAACGGCCTCGGGGCGTTTGAATTACGTTCACGTACTGCGAACGCTCGGTGCAGTGGAACCCGAAAAGGGTATCCGGTGGAATGTAAACGTGCACAGTAATTATGTGCGGGATGAATTCCTTCCCCGCATCTATGCAAATATCGATTATGGGTTTCTGTTACCTATCAACCATTCATCCATATGGCTGCGTAACTCGTTCGGGTATTCGATCGGCGATCGTCTGGAACCCTTTGCAAATTTTTACTTTGGCGGGTTCGGGAACAACTGGGTCGACCACCGTGAGGTACGGCGGTATCGCGAGTACCAAAGCTTTCCCGGAGTCGAGATTAATGCTATCGGTGGTACAAATTATGGAAAAACAATGCTTGAGT
>SKXH01000036.1 GCA_007128495.1 Bacteroidota bacterium | reverse complement strand
GGTCCCCCTCCCTTTTCGCAAAAGGGAGGGGGACGTTTGGAGTTCGGATGACAGTTTTCCTTTAGAGATTTTTAGTTTATAGAAAGATCCATTTTGAAAATAAAATATAGTAAACCACTACTCGTATCCATATCCATCCCCCTCCCTCATGCAATGAGGGAGGGGGATAATAGGGGGTGGGTGCTTTGAAGGTCATAGATACAGCATATTTTGTCGCGTTGTTTTTGATAGTCTTGTATCTGGGCATACACCTCTATGATTCTTGAGATGGAAACTTTTTGCAAGTCCGGTACGAACCCACCCCCTGTGGTCCCCCTCCCTTTTCGCAAAAGGGAGGGGGACGTTTGGAGTTAGGTTGAATGCTTTTCCGTATAGATTTTTAATTTATAGAAAAATTTATGTATACTACCTTTAATCGCTTCAGCACGAAGGCGTCTAATCAGTGGTTAATCTACCTTTTTAGAGATAAATAGGATAAGCAGAAAATAGCGCATCTCTCTTGTTTCCTATATTCCTTTTTTCGATATTAGAGGTATCGAAACATATTGTTAAAGGGAAAGTCCCGCCCGGATGATCATCATTTCATATTGATTTATCTCCAGACTCTCATATGACCTACACTATTAGCCACAGGAACCATTACTATGAAATCTCTCATTATATTAACCATTGTAACGCTTATCGTAACCGGAGGTTTTTCGCAGCAGATGGATAATCCGTTACTAAAAGAATTTGACACACCGCACGGTGTTCCGCCGTTCGATGAAATTAGAACCGAACACTACATGCCTGCATTTGAAGCGGGTATGCAGGAGCAAAAGGCAGAAATCGATGCAATCATTGAGGATACGGAAGCCCCGACATTTAAAAACACCATCGAAGCGCATGAATACAGCGGTGAAACTCTGCGAAGGGCACGAATGGTGTTTACTAATATGACTTCAGCCAATACTTCGTCGGAGATACAGGAAATTGCACGCGAATCCGCTCCGATGATATCCAAACACCGTGATGATATTATGCTGAATCCAAATTTATTCAAGCGTATCAAAACTGTCTATGACCAAAAAAATGAACTGGAACTGAATCAGGAACAGAAGCAATTACTTACCGAAACATACAAATCATTTGTCAGAGGCGGGGCAAATCTTCCTGCCGATAAACAGGAGAGATTTCGTGAAATAAACGAACGGCTTTCGGTACTCACGTTACAGTTTGGCGACAATGTGCTTGCAGAAAATAACCGTTTTGAACTTGTGCTTGAAACAGATGATGATCTTGCCGGCTTACCTGAATCGGTTATTGCCTCTGCTGCAGGCGCGGCTCAAGAAGCCGGCTATGAGGATAAGTGGTTGATCACATTACACAATCCGAGTGCTTTACCGTTTCTGCAATATTCTTCACGGCGCGACCTTCGCGAAAAAGTAGAACGGGCCTATATCAACAAAGGCGATAATAATGATGAGTATGATAATAAAGAGATCATAAAAGAGATCGTCGCTTTACGCCTTGAGAGGGCCAATCTGCTTGGTTATGAAACGCATGCACATTACGTGCTCGAGGAGAACATGGCACAAAATCCCGAAGGGGTATACAATCTTATAAACCAATTATGGGAACCGTCGCTCCGCAATGCCCGTCAAGAACGGGATATGCTTCAGGAAATGATCGATCGTGAAGGAGGCGGCTTCGAATTACAACCATGGGATTGGCGGTATTATGCCGGAAAGGTTCGTGCCGACATGTATGATCTCGATGAGGAAATGATCCGGGCATACTTTCCGCTCGACAGGGCAAAGGAAGGTGTGTTCGGTGTGATCAATGAATTGTGGGGATTGGATTTTATCGAACGTACGGATATCCCGAAATATCATGATGAAGTTGATGTCTATGAGGTGCGTGAAGCCGACGGAACATATGTTGGTATTCTGTACCTCGATTTCCATCCACGCGCATCGAAACGTGCAGGAGCATGGATGAGCAGTTACCGGAAACAATCGAGAACACCGGAAGGCGGGATGATCCATCCGGTGATCACAACCGTATATAACTTTTCACGTCCTTCGGCTGATACGCCGGCGTTGTTAACGTATGATGAATTAACGACATTCTTCCACGAACTCGGTCATGCACTGCATGGATTGCTCTCGAACTGTCAATACAATAGTTTGTCGGGAACGGCGGTGCCGCGCGATTTTGTCGAGCTTATGTCACAGGTGATGGAAAACTGGGCGGCTGAACCTGAAGTGCTGAAAATGTTCGCAAGACATTATGAAACGGGCGAAGTCATTCCCGACGATCTTATTGACAGGATCCGCAGAAGTATGCAGTTCAATCAGGGCTTCGCAACGACCGAGTATCTTGCTGCATCGTTCCTCGATATGGATTACCACACGCTGACCGATGCGACAATAGAGGATGTGAACGAGTTTGAAAGACGGTCGCTTGAAGCAATCAATTTAATACCCGAGATTGAATCCCGCTATCGAAGCACATATTTTAACCATATATTTGCAGGCGGCTATTCTGCGGGATATTACAGTTACATCTGGGCCGAGGTGCTCGACGCCGATGCGTTTCAGGCATTTAAAGAAACTACGTTGTTCGATGAGGAAACAGCAGCGGCATTCAGAACGCACATACTCGAACGCGGCGGCACCGACGATGCTATGAAATTGTATAAAGATTTCCGCGGCAGAGAACCGGAAATCCAGCCGCTACTGGATAGGCGAGGATTGAATTGATGATCTAAACTCTATTGAGACCTGACAGGTTTTCAGTCGGCCTCTCTCTGGGAGTCTTTTTTTTGAGAAGAAAAATGGATACTTTATCGGAACGGAAATGATATTCCTCTTGAAAGTCACCCTGGACGTTAAGTAGGTTAAACTAACATCAATCAAAAATATAATTAGAATTATTATGAAAACCATAAATTTATTATTGCTCATCGCAGGATTGTCATTGGTCTCATATTCAAACGGTAGTAAGGAGAATCCTATGGGAATACCGGATGCAGTACAGCAACAAACAATTAATAAAATGGTGGAGAAGTTCGGCGATGAACATGCCGGGCGTATTCAAACCGGCGTGCAGCAGGTTGCCGATCGCTGGCGCAGTGATGACGGTTCCGAAGAGGAGTTCGAGACAT
>SKXH01000255.1 GCA_007128495.1 Bacteroidota bacterium | reverse complement strand
GTCCAAAAATGAGAAATTACATTCACATTCATCGTTCGCAAAAGCTCTTCGTCGGTGCAATCCAGAAATAATTTCCCGGTTGTAACGCCGGCATTGTTTATGAGAATATCGACTTTTCCGACCTCTGAATGCACTTTTTCTGCTGTCTCATATACCTTCTCACGGTCTGTTACATCGCAATTATATGCATATACATCGCTTTTGTTTTGTGCCGCTTCAGTCGCAACCGTTTTGAGCCGTTCATCATCGATATCCCACAAGATTATTTTTACATTATATCTGCTTAGTTTTAATGCCAATAATCGGCCAATTCCGCTTGCTCCGCCTGTAATGAGGATCGTTTTTGAATTGAAATATTTCATCGTATTTATTTCCGTGTAATTCTATAATAATTTTTGTAAATTTAATAAAATCTTGAATAACATTCACCTATAACATACGACTCAAAATTGATGAAAACAATAATCGAACCATTCCGTATCAAAACAGTCGAACCCATTCGTTTCACAACCGAAGAGGAAAGAGAAAATATTCTGAAGGATGCCGGTTATAATCCGTTCTTCATACACGCCGACGATGTCTTGATAGATTTATTAACAGATAGCGGGACGGCCGCAATGAGTGCAAAGCAATGGTCGGGCATTGTGGACGGAGATGAGTCATACGCCGGCGCACGAAGTTTTTATAGATTTGAAAAAGCGGTCAAGGATATTACCGGTTATCATTTTATTATTCCGACACACCAGGGAAGAGCGGCAGAAAAAATACTCTTCACTATTCTCGGTAAAGAAGGTAAATCAATTCCAAACAATACCCATTTCGATACAACTCGTGCCAATATTGAATATTCGGGCGCCGAAGCGGTCGATCTGGTCATTGAAGAGGGAAAAGACCCGAACTCATTGTATCCGTTTAAAGGCAATATGGATATTGATAAACTTGAAAAGTTTATCCACGAAACCGGAGTTGAGAACATTCCAATCGGTATGATGACGGTTACGAACAATGCCGGAGGAGGACAACCCGTTTCTATGGAAAACCTGCGGGCGGTGCGCGATGTTCTACACAAATACAACATTCCGTTTTTTCTGGATGCTTGCAGATTTGCCGAGAATGCATACTTCATCAAGTTGAGGGAAGAGGGGTACGGCGATAAAACGGTGAAAGAAATTGCGCAGGAAATGTTCTCGCTTGCCGATGGCTGTACTATGAGTGCGAAAAAGGATGCACTGGTCAATATGGGTGGATTTCTTGCCTTGAACGATGATAAGTTGGCACAATTAGCACGGAATATACTAATCGTTACCGAGGGATTCCCGACCTACGGCGGACTTGCCGGTCGCGACCTTGAGGCAATCTCACAGGGATTGGATGAGGTAGTCGATGAACATTATCTTCGCTACCGGCTTCGCTCGATTGAATATCTTGGCGAAAAACTGATCGACGCAGGTGTCCCGATTCTCCGGCCGCCAGGCGGACATGCAATTTATATCAATGCAAAAGAATTTACACCGCAGATTCCACCGGAAGAGTTTCCCGGTCAAGCCCTTGTTTGTGAATTGTATCGTTTCGGCGGTATACGGGCTGTCGAGATCGGCAGTGTAATGTTCGGGAAAAAAGATAAGAAAACGGGAGCATTCATTCCCGCTTCAATGGAACTTGTACGGCTTGCAGTTCCGCGAAGGGTATATACCCAGAGTCACGTAGATTACGTCGTTGAAGTAATCATTGAAATATTTAAAAAACGTGATGCATTGCGGGGATACAAATTAACCTATGAAGCTCCGATGCTTCGCCATTTCACCGCACTGTTTGAACCTATTGGTTAAGCATGCCTATGTCCGACGTAAAAATTTGCCCGGTATGTAAAACCGAGAATCAACGACTGAACGTTACGTGCAGTTCGTGCGGCGGGTATATACAGGACCGGGTTGCATCACTCGACCTATTTCAAACGTTATGGCTGCTGGTCGAATCTCCGGGAGCCGCAATGCAGCGCATTATTTTAGCACAGCAGAAAAATTATATTTATCTGCTTCAGGCGTTGTTCGGCTTTGCATACGTATCTTTCATTTTTTGGTTTGCAAATATAGGTGTATTGATCGACAATTTACAGGTTATTCTTGCGCTTGTTCTGGTTCTCGGACCTGCAGCGGGAATAATAACGGTCATGGTGCTATCTATATTTGCGATGTTAACGCTCAGGATGATGAAAATACCGGTATCATACCGGAACGTCCGTGCGGTTTTATCCTATGCGGGATTTCCAATTATAGTATCTGTAGTGTTTATATTTCCCGCGGAGGTAGGTATCTTCGGGATGTATTTATTCACCAATGAGCCGTCGCCATTTACAATAAATCCTTTGGTGTACGGAATGATATTGGGGCTGGATACGTTATTCATACTCTGGTCGATTGCTTTACTAATAGTCGGCACCAAAGTTTTATCGGAGAAAACGGGAGCGGCGTTTTTGGTAACAGTTATAGTCATTATCATTGCACTGTTACCGGTGATGGCGATAGCTTCATTAGTTTCAATGTATTAGTGACTGACAAGATATATTTATGTATAAAAAGGAAAAATCTCCCACAAATCTTTACCAATCGCCACTAATAAATTCGTGTAGATTTGTGGAGACAATTCCCGCCTTTTTGTTGGCGGGTCTTTTCTATGGTAGGGAATAGTATGAAAGTTTCACGAGACGAATTTGAAGCGCTTGTCGAAGATGCATTGCATATGCTTCCTCAACATTTTCAAAAAGCATTGGATAATGTTGAGATTATCGTAGCAGATCTACCCGGCGATGAAGATCTTGACCGGGCAGGAGCGTCAGAGAGGAGATCACTGCTCGGATTGTATACCGGAATTCCGCTGACCGAACGCGGGTACTGGTACGGTATGACCCCGGTTATGCCCGATCAAATACAAATATTTCAACAAAATATTGAAAGAATATGCAAATCAAAGGATGAGCTGCGCTACCAGGTACTTACGACCGTATTTCACGAACTCGGTCATTATTTTGGTATGGATGAAGATGAAATTCGCGCTGCTATGGATGATTATATTTGATAATTGTCATAAATTTTTATTATATTCAGTATAATAAGTCTGGAATTAACAACCGGTCAAAAACAATGGCACAACCAGCGATACACCAGATAGATCCGATTGCAATGTTTATCCAGGAGCACGAAGAGGTTCTCCGGCATCTTCGTACGCTCAACAAGATCGCAGCAACTATCAAAGAAAAGGGAGTAGACGACGAGCTGTTAAAAACACTCGACCAATCGATGGACTTCATAAAAGAGGAGGTTGATGTACATAATAAAAGGGAGGAAGAAGCGCTGTTTCCGGTTGTCGAACGGTACGTCGATGGTCCAACAAGATCGCTGAAAGACGACCACCGTCACTTAGCCCGGCATTTTGAAACCCTCCAGGATGCTGCACACGCCATCACAAAAAATAAAAATGATCAGGAAGCGATACAACAATTTTTATTGATAGCCCGCACCATTGTTCAGATAATGGTTAACCATATTCACAAAGAAAACCATATTCTTTTCCCTATGCTGCAACGCTTCCTGACCAAAGACGAACTCCGCGAAGTTATGCGGAAAATGGTTTAAAAATTTTACCTGCGGGAACCCAATTCTACCTCAAGCATCATCTCGGTATCGTCTCGCTTTATTACCACCTCAACAACATCACCCGGCTCAAAGTCACTCAAGGCATACGTATAATCATAAACATTTTCAATAGTTTTATCACCGAACTTAATAATAACATCTCCCGATTCGATACCTGCCTTTTCTGCCGGGGAATCGTTGCGCACTTCAGTAACCTTCATCCCGCCGGATTCTCCCACATAATCCGGCATAGTTCCTACATACACTTTGATATTACCCATCCCGCCTTGCGGCCGGGGTGAATCCGCTCTTGTAAATGCTATCTGTTCTTCATAGGTAGTTATTGTGCGGGCAATGTCGTATACATACGTAACTATTCGTTCCATCCCCTCGTAATTTATCTTATCCGCAGTATCAGAAGGCCTGTGATAATCGCCGTGGAGACCGGTATGGAAAAACAGCACCGGGACGTCATTTCGATAAAATGATGCATGATCGCTCGGACCTAAACCATCGGGATTTGTGCGGATAGCAAAGTCGTCATAATAAGTGGAGGACTCTATTAAGTCATCCCAGATTGGCGAAGTACCGAATCCGAATATCGTCAACTCATCGTTCTGTAAACGACCGATCATATCGAGATTGATCATAGCAGCAGTTTGTTCATTCGGGATGTATGGATTCTCAACATAATACTGTGAACCTATCAAACCAAGTTCTTCAGCGCCGAACGCAATAAATAGTATGCTCCGGTCTATTTCTCCCCGGTTTGCGGCAAATTTTTGTGCAAGCTCGAGCATACCGGCTGTACCGGATGCATTGTCATCGGCGCCGTTATGGATTGCATGTTCGTTCGGCGCCATCGAACCCTGGCCGCCCCAGCCAAGATGATCGTAATGAGCACCGATAACGAGCACTTCATCTTTCTTATCAGGATGATTGCCGGGAAGAAAGCCAATCACATTGTTGTCGGTAGAAGATACAGTGTAGACATCGGTTTGAATATCTGCCGTTACTCTACTCATAATGAAGGAGTTAGGGGTGCGAGTTTCAATAAGTTTATTGTACAAATCATCCACATTGTAATCTGATCCTTTGAGCAATTTTGCTGCAACATTTGGTGTGATATTTACAACCGGCAATCCTGACAGGGCGGGATTTCGGTCATCCCGCAATCTCATAAGTGCCTCTTCACCAGCGGTGGGCTGGGTTATGATAATTAATCCTTCGGCACCCGCCTCGCGGGCAGCAAATGTTTTATTCCTCGGTGTAGCATATTGATTCAGTATGCCGTGCGGGTCTTCTATATCCGGAGAACCCTGAAATATCAGCGCTATCTTGCCATCGAGTGATATATTTTCATAATCGTCGTAATCATCGCTCGCTGCCGAGATACCGAAACCGGCAAAGACCAATTCACCCGAAACAGAGGCACTTGATGAAAACGGCAGCGTTTTAAAATCTTGATCTATTGTAAATGAAATTTTCTCACCATTCACCGACACCGTCAATGTGTTATCCTCGCCATATTCGACACCGGATGAAAATTCGAATGATTGCAGATAATCTTCTGTTTCTCCAACGGACTCAGCGTCGGGGGAGGGAAGTAATCCATACGAGATAAACTCTCCGGCAATATATTGTGCGGCTTGATATGCTCCCTGTGTGCCGGCACGTCTTCCTTCAAGTTCATCCGATGCAAGATAATGAACGTGATGTGATAATTCATCTTTTGTTATCGTTTCGCTACGTTGAATTTCGGTTTCATCGCTCTGTAACAGGAGTACCGAAACGATTGCAACAAAAATAAAAACCGGGATGATTTTTAAATAATTCATAGTTATAGCTCCTTCACTGATCTATTCAACCCAATCTGCAATAAATACGTTAACTTCACGAGGTGCTTGTGCATTTCTACCCGAACCCCAAACTAACGTTTTTCCGTCATGTGAGAATACCGGAAATCCGTCGAATGAATTGGAGTAAGTTATTTGTTTCAAATTAGTTCCGTCGGTATTTATCATGTAAAGATTAAATATTCTCCCTTCCGGATCGCCGTAATTTGAAGAAAAGATGATACGCTCACCATCAGGATGAAAGTAGGGGGCAAAGCTCGCAGCACCCAGATCCGTTACCTGACGAACATTGGAACCGTCAGCGTCCATAACATATACTTCAAGTCGCATCGGACGAAGCATCCGGTCTTCCATCAACCGGTTGTAATCCGCGATTTCTTCTTCTGTCTCGGGGTAGTTTGCACGATAAACAATCTGCTCCCCGTCAAGTGAATAAAATGCTCCGCCTTCATATCCCTTTCTATCGGTGAGTTTGCGGAGATCGCTGCCGTCGAGGTTCATTGTATATAAAGCTGGATCGCCGTCACGGAGTGAGGTGAAAATGATACGATCGCCGGTTGGTGATACGGTAGCTTCGGCATCGTACATCGGACTACTTGTTAGGGTCTTTTCAATGGTACCGTCAAACCGCGCCAGAAAAATATCGAACTCATCGTATAGTTTCCAAACATAACCGAGAGAGCGGTCAACAGGCGGTGGACAATCATCGGAAGCAGCGTGTGTCGATGAATATAATATCAAGCTATCGCCCGGAAGAAAATAAGCACACGTAGTGCGTCCTTTTCCGGTACTCACAAGCTCGACATTGGAACCGTCCAGGTCCATCGTATAAATTTGATCGCATTCAAACTCGTCGCGTGTCGATTGAAAAACCAATTGATCCTGACCGAATGAGAAGTATGCCTCTGCGTTTGTTCCCCCGAACGTTAATTGCCGTATGTTTTGCAAATGCTGTTCACCTTCAAACGGGAGGGGGGAATCAACAGGGTCTGTAGAAGTTGTGGTTGTTAGTACACCGAATGATATAATGACAAATAATGACCAGAGCGCGATTTGTTTCATTCCAAAAAAACCTCAATAAATTGATGTTGTTTTACTGATTTGGTTTATACAATATACACTAAAATATTAAATAATTTCAACAATGGTTACTGAAGACTTCGCAATGCATCTTTTAATGCTATGAAATCCCTGTCGTCGGCAACACTATATTCCATATTAATATATGCAATCTTGCCTTCTTTATCGACCACAAATATAGTTCGTTTGTTAAAACCGCGTTCTTCATTATAGCTGTTATATAATTTCCCCACATTATGAAAATGATCGCTTAATAGTTTAAAGGGAAAGTTTTCCTGCTTCGCCCACTCATGATGAGAAAATACATAATCCCCGCTGATACCGAGAATGGTGGCATCGAGATCCTGGAGAGCAGAGAAATTGTCACGGTATGCACATAACTGCTCGGTGCACCCGCCGCTCCAGTTTGCCGGATAGAAAGCAAGTACGATAAACGATTCTCCGGTAATATCTGATAATTGTAATCCATCCCAAACTATTTCATCCTTCGTTGCATAGGGGAGGTTGAAATCGGGGGCTTTTGCACCTATGGTGAGTTCATCATTCATCTCTTCTGCAACAGCTAACGGTGATAAAAGAAGAAAAATCACAACGGCTGCGTTAATTACTCGTCCGTTCATTTTTATAACTCCTATATTTACCCGGGGTTTTTGGTGTAGTTATGTTTAAATATAGTAAAACACTCTCTATGTGGCAAACGTTCTTAACACTAAACAGGCGAGGTCGCGGCTGTGAAATTATAAATTCCGTCTGTTGTATACGTTTTCAAAACAGAGGTATTATTAAAAATGCACTCATAAAAAATTACCTGGAACGCGGATAAGAGTACTGATGTTTTTTAATATTCGACTCTATTGTCTTTATTTTCAGTTTAAAAAATTGTATATTATTTTTTTAACCATTTTAAAGTGATAGGAGACTGTATTTATGAAGAAATTAGCTGTCATTCCGGTGATTATTGGTATGTTCCTGCTCATAGGGTGCGGAGCAGAGGAAAAATCCGACGAAGCTGCTGCTTTAGCTCAACATACCGAGACAATAACACTTGAAGGAGTTCAATGTCAAATGTGTGTCGCTAATGTCCAGCAAGCCGCTGCCGGGGTTGAAGGTGTTGAAGGTATGCGAATAGACTTCGACCAAAGAGTTGCAACAGTGAGCTTTAATCCTGATTATACAACACTCGAAGATATTGAGAAAGCAATAGCCAGAGCCGGTTATACCGCTAACGAAACACACCGTGACGAAGCGGCATACGAACAACTGCCGGATTGCTGCAAATAAAAAATTAAGGTATACGGAACTAACATAGTTCCGTATACCGTTTACTATATTAAAACTGACGATTGTAATTTAATTAATTTCTATTTTCTTGTTTAAATTATTTAATACATACGGAAATATGCAAAGAGGTTCAACATACCTGCTTGCATTGTTGCTGGTTATGAGCATGGGGGGGGCATTTCATCACCACGATGAAGCGCTGTATAATTTCAGCAATGATCCAACTGTATATCTCAATAGTCATCATTGCAGTAACCATGCAAATCACCCCGACCTTGCCAATAATCAATATTGTCAAAAATGCTCACGTATTACAACATCCTCGATTTTTGAGGGTGAGCAAATAATAATAACGAAGGTTTATGTTCTTGATGAGGTAACTCCGGAGAATACCATATCATATCGTAGTGAAGATTACCTGCTGCTTTTCGAACCCCGTTCACCACCTTTCCTTGCCTGAATTTTATCCGAAAAACTATTCCTAATATATGAACCGGCCTGATATATCGGTACAGGTTCAATAAATTTTATACATACTGAAATGAGGTTCAAACACAATATGAGAAATCATATATTCATATTGCTTTCTCTCGTTGTTTTTATAACCGTTGCCGTTTATGGAGGAGAAAATGGTTATACTTCACCACCATACCTTCAGCGGGATTACGGGGCCATTCATGGAATTATCCGTGATGTCGAGACCGGTGAACCGATTCTTTTTGCTAATATCCGGCTAAAAGATACGGGGCGATACCGGATCTCCCGTGAAGATGGTACGTTTCAATTCGACAACATGCCGGTACGCAAATATACCGTTACAATTCAGCATATCGGGTATACACCGGTCGAAAAGGAAGTAGAAGTAACCCCTGACGATACCGTGCAAATAGCAGTTGACCTGGTACCTTCGGTTTTCGAGATATCGGAATCTGTAGTCGTTACCGGTACCGGCCGTGAACGTGGTGTTTCAGAGACCTATCAACCGACGAGTGTTCTCGGTGGACGTCAATACCAGCAAAAAATGCAAACAACGTTACCGGCTTCACTGGTGCATTTACCGGGTATTTCGCAGCAATCATTCGGTGCCGCTGCCACGCAACCAGTTATTCGTGGTATGGGAGGTGACCGGGTGCTCGTACTTGAAGACGGCCAGCGCACGGGAGATCTATCCACTACCTCAGCAGACCACGCTGTTGCAATAGAACCTGTTACAACTGAAAGAGTAGAAGTAGTCCGGGGACCGGCAGGTTTGCTTTATGGAAGTAATGCTCTTGGCGGTGTAATAAATATTATTAGGGAGGAAATCCCGCGTGATATACCCGAACGGATATCCGGCACTTTAATGCTTCGCGGTGAATCATATAATGACGGCGCAAGCGGAGGAGGTATGATCACCGTACCGGCCGGCTCGTTTGCCCTACGTGGTGAGATCAGCGGAAGGACAGCCGGTGATATCAGAACGCCCGAAGGAACGTTTCCATCGACCGATCTTGATGGCTATAATGCGAGTGCCGGTGCCAGCTGGATAACCGACTGGGGATATGCAGGAGCATCGTTCAGACAATATGAGATGCGGTATGGTGTGCCAGGAGAATTTAACGATATACAAATTCCCGGTGCTCACGCCGGCGGTGTGGATGCAGAATTCATGCGTCGTGTAGGTAGGTTTCGCGCACTCCACTATGAAGGTATCGGTCCGTTCAGCGATATTGAGTTTGACGGACACGTGACTCATTACATTCACAAAGAAATAGAGGGGGAAACAGGCGCAGGCCGTCCTATCATCGGAGCGGAATTTGATCAGCTTACTATAAGCGGTAGTTTAATTGCCCGACACATACATGAAAACGGGATATTACCTCTCGAAGGAGCGGCGGGCATCTCTGCTCGTTATCGCGATCTTTTATCGGTGAGAGGATTCACCGGTACAAGATCGGCGACCGAAACAGTATTATCGGCTTTCGTTTACGAAGAGTTTGGATGGAGAGTACTCAGATTTCAGGTGGGACTCCGATATGATTGGTCTTCAATTGAACCATACCGTACCGATCCGATACAATCGGGTGACCGGTTAATCCCGGTAACAAGCCGTACTTTTGGTGAATTCTCAGGTTCAATTGCACTGCTGTATGATATAAGGCCGGGATGGAAAATAGGACTGAGCGTAGCGCGTGCATTTAGAAATCCGGCAATTGAAGAGTTATACTCTGACGGACCACACCTTGCTGATTTCTCCTATGATATCGGTAATCCTGAATTGGATGCAGAAGTGGGGACGGGTATAGACCTTTTCATCCGCTCTGAAATGCGGAGCTTAAAATTCGACGCTAATCTCTTCTACAATTATGTTTCAAACTATATCTACTATGAACCGACCGGAGAAATTGATCCCCGGTTAAGAAGGTATCCTGTTTTCCAGGCACGCAGTGATAATGCCGTGTTTTATGGTACTGAAGGTCAGATTGAAATACATCTCGGGGGTGAATTCGTGCTGGACGGTACCATCAGTTATGTACGCGCGACCCGGACAGCAGACAACGATCCGCTGCCGTTCATTCCGCCCTTGAACGGCAATGTAAATTTCAGGTATGAAGGAAAGCATCTTTTTGCATCAATTGGATGGACCGGAGCGGATTCACAGAACCGTGTACCATCACCGATACCCGATCCGATAAATGAGGGAGAAACCATTAAGCCGCAATCACCAACACCATCTTATAATTTACTGCGGGCCGGCATAGGATATAGATGGACACAATTTAATATTCTTCATACGATAACCCTGAATGTTGACAACGCGACCGATAATGTCTGGCGCGATCACCTTTCACGTGTGAAAGATGTCGCACCGCAGCCGGGACGAAATATTCAGTTGTCGTATCAAATTCTATTTTAATTAATTTTTAAAGTTAACAAACAAAAACTCTTTGAATAAAAAGGGAGGTATGTAATGAACTCAAAAATACTTGCACTCGGATTACTCCTCATCTTACCGGCTATTATATTGTTTACCGGTTGTGATCGTTCCACCGACCCTCACGACGATCAACACGGTGAACCGGTAGCAGCGGAAGTATATGATCGTGAAACTGAAGAGCTTCTTGCATATACACACGGAACAGGTGCCGGTATGCATTGGGATGGTGCTTTACCCCATCTACACGTAGGTGAAGAAATCGAGCTTGATATACGATTTCTCGACGAAGATAATAATGAAATACAGTTGGGTGACGAATTCGAAGTGCGTGCCCAACTTGCAGATGGAGCACCTGAAGGAATAATAGAAATCGACAATCACATTGACCATGTTGATATCGAGGGGATAAGCGTTGGGGAAACCGAGATACTATTTCAATTATGGCATGGAGATCACGTCGATTGGGCGACTCCCGCATTGGCGATAGAAGTTGAGGATCACGATTAATCTGGATTGCAGGTTTTATTAATTTTATTGGATAGATTACATTCTTCCAAATAGAAGGTATTATTTCCCAGGGTAGGCATTGCCTACCCTGGGGATTTTTTTATAGTAATCCTTGCATCTTATTAACTATAAAATTATATTTCCCAATAAATTATTTTAACAAAACATACATGATGGCACTTCAAAACAAAGTTGCAATAATTACCGGTGCAACCGGCGGACTCGGAACAGTTGTTACCAAACATCTTTACAGCGAAGGTTGCAAGCTTGTTTTACAATACCAATCCGATAAAAAGTTATCCCAAATCCCGCAAGAAATTCTCGATGACACATCCAATGTCATTACCGTACAAGCCGATGTGACACAAGAAGACCAGGTAGCGCATATATTTAATAGTGCAATTGAAAAGTTTTCAGATGTAGCTATTTTGTGCAATGCCGTGGGCGGTTATATGGATACGAAACCATTCACGGATTTGACGCTCGATGAATGGAATGAAATGATGGATCGAAATCTCACCGCCTGTTTTCTCACATGCCGTGAAGCTATTCGCCGTATGAAAGATAAGAATTACGGACGCATAATAAACATATCGGCTAAACCCGGGATCTATCCGGAAGCCGAACGAGGTGCCTATGGTGTGGCAAAATCAGGCGTGGCTTTTCTCTCCCGTATACTCGGAAGTGAGTATAAGAAAAGCGGAATTACGATCAACGCAATTGCACCGAGTATTATAAAAACACCCGCAAATGAGTTGTGGGGCAATCCTGAGGATATGAAAAATTGGGTTACCCCGGAACAACTTGCCGATACAATTGTGTTTTTATGTAGCGATGTCGCAAAAAGCGTAAACGGAGCGGTTATTGAGGTGTACGGGGGTGTGTAATTTAATTTGACTTTCTTTTAAAAAATTGTTATTCTACTTTTTAAAATGGAATTTAAATTCATTAAAACTAATAACACATTAAATTAACTCGAACCTTTAAGGAGGAATTATACTAATGGATCAATTTGGCATTTTCACCTTCCTTCTTCAAGCCGATGTTGGGGCACTAAATTGGTTGCAAGAAAAATATGTTGAAGGCGGCCACTTTATGCACGTTATTCTCGGCTGTTTAATTTTAGGCCTTGCCTTTTCACTTGAGCGTATATGGACGCTCAGCAAAGCTACGGTGAATACCAGAAAATTTCTCGTCAATGTGAAAAAAGCCCTTGATGAAGGTGGTGTAGACGCTGCTCTGGAAGTTTGCAGTAAAAATCGTGGTTCCGTTGCAAGTGTATTTCAGGCAGGTCTTCTTCGTGCCGATGAAGGAATTGAAGCAGCTGAAAAAGCTATTATCAGCTACGGCGGCATTGAAATGGCATTTTTGGAAAAAAATCTTATCTGGATATCAACGTTTATCGCTATATCACCTATGATCGGATTTACCGGAACGGTTCAGGGTATGATATCGGCTTTCGATGCTATTCGTGAAGCACGGAACATTTCACCTGAAATTGTCGCCGGCGGTATTTCCGTTGCATTGCTTACGACATTGTTCGGTCTTGTCGTCGCGGTTATATTACAGGTTTTCTACAACTATTTTGTTTCCAGGATCGATAAACTCGTTATCGAAATGGAAGAAAGCTCAATAGAATTAATCGACTCTCTGATTCTATTAAAGCAAGGCAAGAAAATTGCCCCGGCAGGCGCCGAAACTCCTGCTAAAGAGAGTAAAGATCAGGATAAAGATAAGGGCTCGGAGAAAAAACAGTAACGAAAGGGAGAACCCCTCATGTTAAAGCGTAAGAAAAAAGAAGGTGCTACCATTCCGCTTGCAGGAATGGCAGACATTGCTTTCTTGTTGCTTATCTTCTTCCTCCTAGTTACAACGATTGATGTCGATACCGGTATCGGTCTTGTGTTACCGCCTCCGGTTGAAGACGCCGAAGAAATCGAAGTAGAGGAAGAAAATATTGCAAACATACTCGTCAATGCAGCCGGTGAAGTGTTGCTTGACGGAGATATTATCAGTGTCCCGCAAATATCGGGAACAATTGCTGATAAAATTCGTGAGAACCCTGAGCTGATCGTATCGGTGAAAACCGACAGGCGAACGCCCTACAATGTCTACATCGACACAATCGATCAGTTAAAGATGGCTTACAACGAACTCCGTGAAGCATATGCCCGGCAAAATTTCGGTGTGCGACTTGACGATGTGACACAAGAGCAAATGCAGCAAATAAGGCGGGAAATTCCTCAACGAATATCTCTTGCTGAGCCGGAATAAGAGAGCACCGTAGTAATCATTTTTTGATGATATAAGGGACGTGGTTCAATGGCTAAAGACACGAAATTCAAAAAAAAACAGGCCACAACGAAGCAGGAAATTCCGACAGCATCGCTCCCGGATATTATTTTTATGCTGTTGATTTTCTTTATGTTGACAACAGTACTCCGTGAGTTCGATGTTCAGGTAGAGTATACGCTCCCCGAAGCGTATATGATCGAACGTATTGAAAACAAACGGCTCATTTCCTATATCTGGGTTGGCCGGGACGGACGGGTACAGATTGACGATAATATCATTAACATTGATGATATTCGCTCGATTATGTACCAGAAACGAGTCGAGATCCCTAATTTGATTGTTTCAATGCGAATAGACAGACATTCAGAAATGGGGATCGTAACGGATATCCAACAACAGCTTCGGGAGGCGGATGCGCTACGAATTAACTATTCGTCATTACATCGATTGTAATATCGAGTGGAAAAATACTAAACACGTAGTGTATCAAATGGAACGCGTGTAATTTATTTAACCGAAAAGGCAGGGATATGTTGACACCCTGCCTTTTTTTGTTTCAACCATAGACAATACTCATGACCGAACAAAAAAATATAGTGGATCGAATTAATGCTGACTTCACACAAGCGATGAAGGCAGGGGATAAAGTTAAACTCGAAACCTTGCGATCACTACGTGCGGCTCTGAAAGATAAAGAAATTGCACTCCGCGGACAGGGCAAAAAACTCTCCGATGAGGAAATACTTGCTTCCATTACGTCGGCAGCAAAAAAGCGACGGGAATCGATCGATGAATTTACAAAAGCGGGACGAACTGAACGTGCAGAGGAAGAACGAAAAGAACTGAAAATTATCGAGGAATATTTACCCGAACAGCTCTCGCCCGAAGAAATAGAAACAAAAGTCCGGGCAGTAATTGAACAAACCGGCGCTGAATCAATGAAAGATATGGGCAAAGTAATGGCATCGGTTATGCCGGAACTCAAGGGGCGTGCTGATGGAAAAGAGGTACAAAATATTGTTAAAAAACTTCTCGGCGGTTAAAGTATGACATCGGCTGATCTCGCTATTGCAGTCGGAATAGGTGTGTTTGTTTTTTTAGGTTTCTTCGAGGGTTTCATCAAGAAGATATTCGGGTTAATTGTTTTAATCGTAGCGTTCTTTATAGCAATTCACATCTATCCGGTATTAACTGAATGGCTGCAAACGCGATTCGGGTGGTCAGCCCTATTCTCAACGATATTATCATTTCTTGTCGTTTTTCTTTTTGTACTTATACTGGGAAATGTGCTGTACCGCGTATTAGGGAAGAGAAATGAATTATACAAAATGTGGGACAGATTGGCGGGCTCGGCTTTCGGTTTTGTGGAAGGTGCGATTATTGTTAGTATTTTTCTGCACATATTGGTACTACTCGATGTGCCGGCAGAGGAAATTCGAAATGAATCTGTTCTTTATCCGATTATTTATGGATTCGCACCGTTAGTGTTTGAAGCATTATACCTGTTTCTTCCGCAGGTTAGAGAATTTTTCGATATATTTATTGATAAATTAAACGCTCCAGATCAAGTAATTTAACAAGATACAATTACATTGTATACACAGGCAATAGAAAAACTAAAATTTTCAGTTATCCTGAAGCGTGTTCAACGATATGCGCAATCATCGCTGGGAAAAGAACGAATTGAACAATGTGTACCGTCTGCATCACGCTCCGAAGTGCAGCGAGCTCACACCGTTCTCAATGAAATGAAATCGATTCTTGAGACGGACGATCCCGTACCGCTGCACGATATACACGATGTTCGAACCGATATACACCGCGCAGCGATCGAGGGAAATATTCTTACCGGCAAACAATTACTTCATATTTTGTTAACACTGCGTACCTCACGGGAACTCCGCCATTATTTGGGCAGCAGATCGGCAACATACAAAAACCTCGCAGCTCTTGCCGATAATTTAATTGCAGATAAAGTTCTTGAACACCATATCGACAGCATAGTTAATGAAGACGGGGAGGTAAAGGATAGTGCCAGCCAGGAATTACAAAAGATCAGACGTTCTATTCGCAGTATTTCGGAAACCCTCAGAAAACAGCTTGAACGAATACTGAAAACGCTTTCGACGGAAGGAATGGCACAGGAGGAATTGATAACAACCCGCGATGGTCGAATGGTGCTGCCCGTTAAAGTAGAGTACAAAAACCAGGTACCCGGATTTATTCACAGCTCCAGTGCAAGCGGTGCAACGGTTTTCATCGAGCCGGCCGAGACCCTCGATATCAATAATGAAATGCGTGATCTTCAGATACGTGAACAACGGGAGATCCAACGCATTCTCAGAGTAACTACCGAAAAAATTTCCGAAAAAAAAGATCAAATATTATCTACCGTCCACGTATTAACCGAAATCGATTTCATATACGCCAAAGCACAATATTCCATCGAGATCATCGGGGTGACTCCTCAAGAAAATACATCCAGTACAATAAAACTCGTTGAAGCAAGGCATCCTATTTTACTGATGCATCACAAACGTGATGAGGTCGTTCCGCTTTCGTTAACCCTCGGCGGTTCATATAATACGCTCATCATTACCGGTCCAAATGCCGGCGGAAAAAGCGTCGCTATGCAATCCATCGGGTTGATGTGTTTGATGTATCAGTCGGGATTACACATACCGGCTTCGGCTGAGACAGAACTACCGGTCTTCGAAAATGTTTTCGTATCAATGGGAGATGAACAATCCGTTGAACAGGATCTCAGTACGTTCTCATCCCATCTTATGGCATTAAAGAAAATTGTAGATGGCGTCAACGGGAGTTCGCTCGTTTTGGTCGATGAGATCGGTGCCGGAACGGATCCGGTTGAAGGAAGTGCAATAGCCGCATCCCTGCTCAAATACTTTACAGAAAAAAATGCACTTACCGTAGCGACAACTCATCATGGCGACCTCAAAGCATTTGCGTATCAGGAACCCGGGATAGAGAACGGGGCGATGGAATTTGATCAGGAGCATCTCACCCCCACATACCGTTTCACTGCCGGCATACCCGGCAGCAGTTATGCGTTGGAAATTTCACAACGCTTACACTTCCCCGAAGAATTGATAACCAGAGCGCGCGGTTTTCTCGGTACGACAAAATCACAAATAGAACAGCTGCTCATCGAACTTGAACAACAAAGTCAGCGATACAAAGGACAACTGCGGGAATTGTCTTCGGAAAAGAAGAGACTGGAACAATTAACCGGCGAATATGAAGACAAGTTGAATACTCTAACGCGGGAGATGAAAAAACTAAAACGCGAAGCAGCCGGGGATGCCAAACAAATCGTTGCGCGTGCAAATGCGATTATCGAACAGGCAGTTAAAGAAATCCGCGAGTCCGAAGCCGACGCTCAGGTAACCCACCGGTGGCGCGAAGAAATTAAATCATTTAAACAGGAAGTCGAAAAGCATCGCGCCGAGTCGAAGGAAGAGGAAAAACCGCAGATATCAGCAGAACCGTTGCAGAAAGGTGATATTGTGGTTCTCGGAGACGGTCGTGAAGAAGGGGAGGTGTTATTGCCGGTCGATGAGGAAGGGTATACCCAGGTATTGTTCGGTTCGGTTAAGATGCGTATACACCGTGAACAGCTACGTAAAAAAACACGTCGTGAAAAACGCCAAAAGGAATATGCGAATACAACCACCACTTTGAATGAAGATCTTTACCCGCGCTCGATTGATGTTCGGGGATTTACCGGCGATGAAGCCGAAAGCACCGTTGATACGTTTCTGGATCGTGCCGTCCTTGCAGGGTATAAAGAGGTAGAAATTATTCACGGAAAAGGTACCGGAGCTCTTCGGAAACGAATAAATGAGTTTTTAAAAAGCCATCCGGCCGTGAATGTTTCGCGGCTGGGTAACTGGAATGAAGGCGGTAGCGGAGTAACCGTTGTTGAATTGAAACACGAGAAAAAATGAATAAAGAAATTACATCTATACTCATTGCAAACCGGGGAGAGATAGCGGTACGCATTATCCGCGCATGCCATGAAACAGGAATACGTTCGGTCGTCGTTTTTTCCGATGTAGACCGGACTGCCCCGCACGTTTTGTTTGCAGACGAGGCATATCATATCGGTCCTGCACCTTCATCACAGAGTTATCTTGTGCAGGATAAGCTCATCGAAGTAGCAAAAAAAGCCAACGTAGATGCTATTCATCCCGGCTATGGTTTTCTATCTGAAAATCCATCTTTCGCCCGGAAGGTCGTTGAAGCAGGATTAATTTTTATTGGTCCGCCAGCATCGGCTATTGAAAAAATGGGTGATAAAACGACAGCCCGAAAAATTATGAAGCAGGCAGGTGTGCCCATTGTTCCCGGAACCGTCCAGCCGTTAACAAGCGTGTCGGATGCACATACAAGTGCAGGGGATATCGGTTTCCCGTTATTAATCAAAGCGGCAGGAGGGGGCGGTGGTAAGGGAATGCGTGTTGTGGAGTCGGAGAATGATCTACAGGGGGCATTTAAGGCCGCACAAAACGAAGCGCGGTCGGCATTTGGTGACGACCGAATTTACATTGAAAAATTCGTGCGTGCTCCAAAACATATTGAGATTCAGATACTTGCTGATTCACACGGCAATTATGTACACCTGGGAGAACGCGAATGTTCGATTCAGCGCCGTCATCAAAAAATAATTGAAGAAGCCCCGTCGCTTGCTATAGACGAGACCATACGGAACAAGATGGGCGAAGCGGCAATTAAAGCTGCACAAGCATGCAGTTATATAAATGCCGGCACAATAGAATTTTTATTTGATGCCGACCGTAACTTTTATTTTCTTGAAATGAACACCCGCGTGCAGGTGGAACACCCCGTTACCGAATTGATAACAGGCATCGATATTGTGAAGGAACAATTTGCAATTGCTTCCGGTAAGCAACTTTCTTTTTCACAAAGCGATATACAGAGAAACGGCCACGCAATCGAGTGCCGGATATATGCCGAGGACCCGCTCAATAATTTCCTCCCTTCAATAGGAACGGTAGAACGATTGCAGGGACCTTCGGGTCCGGGCATTCGTGAGGACAGGGGGATACAACAGGGCAATGAAATATCTGTTTATTACGATCCGATGGTTTCAAAACTTCTTGCATGGGGACGAACCCGTGAAGAAGCAATAAAACGTATGGAGCGGGCTTTGCACGAGTATTTGATCCAGGGTGTCATTACAAATATTCCGGCGTGTATTAATGTTCTTCGCCATCCGTTGTTTCGGGATGGAAGTTACACGACTCATTTTATGGACAGTCACTTCGATCCGGAAGAACTTCGCAAACCGGAGAATGATGAACAAACAGCGGTTGCTATCGCAGCGGCGACGATGCTGCACCGGCAAAAAAAACAACCGGTCGTACACAAATCAAAACCGGAAAATAACAATCAATGGAAATATCAGCAGCGACAGCGTGAATAAATTATGATCGGAACAACTACCTATACCATTCAAATTGACGGAACCGAGATCGACGTTCAAATCGATCGAAATAATGAGATCACGGTTCAGGGAAAGCCCGGCTATGTGATTGACTTAATCGAGGTGGATAAAAACCGCTATTCGCTTCTTATAAATGGTTCTTCGCATAGTATGACCCTGGAACGGAAAAATGAAGGGAAATTCATCGCCAACATCAATGGAAAAGAATATCAATGTACCGTTGAAGATGAACGAAGTAAACGGCTCCGGGAATTCATAGCAGACACGGCGGGCACTGACGGACCGGTTGAAATCACCGCTCCAATGCCGGGTATGGTCATCGATATTTCAGTGACTGAAGGCGAGACGGTAAATGAAAATCAACCGCTTGTTGTTCTTGAAGCAATGAAAATGGAAAATGAAATCCGGTCGATCATAAAAGGGGATATACAAACAATTCACATAGAAACAGGCCAGGCCGTGGAAAAGGGGCAAAAGTTGATTACAATTAAGTCCTGATCCTTGTTTTTTTAAAAAAAATATCGTAAAATCTAAAACATTCATTTAACGAAATATTCACCACAAACCACCAATTAACACTCAATTTATAAACCATAAATATATTTAGGGAGGTCGTTTTGAGAACCCTTCTATTAATTATAGTGACCTTGCTTACTATTTTACTCCTGACCGTTCCCGCGAAGGCGGGTGGTTTCCAAGTAAATGAACACGGGGCACGCGGTACTGCAATGGCCGGTGCCGTCTTTTCAACCCTCAATGATGCTTCAGCAATATATTTTAATCCCGGTGCGTTAGGGTACATCGACGGTACAAGCATTGTTTTCGGATCAACATTGATATTCCCGGATGCAAAGTTCCGCGGACCGGCACCATCTATCGACGAGACCTCTATAGAGAGCGGCGTGTTTTATCCGTCAGTTCTTTATGCCTCTCACACACTACCCAGCCGGCTTTCGTTCGGTATAGGAGTTTTCAATCCATACGGACTTGGTACGGAATGGCCTTCAGATTGGGTAGGACGTTTTGTGGCTATAGAAAGTGTATTAAGAACGTTTTCTATTAATCCGACAGTGGCATATCAGATCAATGATTACATAGGCATTGGAGGAGGTCTTAATTACGTTATCGGCCAGGTAGAATTGACGCAAGCCATTTCATTCGCGCCAATAGCAGCTGAAGGAACAGCAACTCTCTCCGGTTCCGGTACCGGCGCTGGATGGAATCTGGGAGTTTATTTAACTCCGGATCCAAATGTAACGATAGGACTGGCATACCGCAGCAGTGCCACGGTCGATCTCGATGGAGATGCCGAATACGATAATGTCCCTGATTTTTTGACCGGTGAATTACCCGGTGAGGATGTTAGCACTTCCGTAAAGCTGCCGGCAAATTTACACGCAGGTATTACTTTTAAGGGAATTGAAAATTTAGAAATTAGCTTCGGCTATCAGTATATTTTCTGGGAAGCGGTTGAAAGTATTGAAATAGAATTCAACGGCGGTGCGGAAACACAAACCCTTGAATTTAATTATTCCGACGGGTACATCGTCAGATTCGGTCTGGAATATTTAATGAGCGATGACCTTGCCCTGCGCGCAGGATATTTATTTGATTCCAATCCTACACCAGATGAATATTTAACACCGCGCCTTCCGGACTCAGACCGTCACGGCTTTACTGTCGGCGCCGGCTATAATTTTACGGAAACAATCGGTGTTGACATCGGCTATATGTTCCTGCGATTCGTTGAAAGAGACATAGAAGATTCTCAGATCGAATTCGCCCCGGGCGCACCGATGAACGGACGATACAATTCATCAGCGAATTTGCTTTCATTAAATTTCAGATTCAATTTTTAAACATATGTGAAATTAATTTGCCAAGAGGATTATCATGATTTCTATAAAGAAAATAGCCGGCGGCGTGCTTATTTTGCTCATTGCTTTTATCGGATGTAAGGATTACAGCGAACTCGATCCGCCGTCGCTTGATCCGGGTGAACTTGACCCTTCGATGTATGTAGCGATAGGAAACAGCATAACGTCAGGTTTTCAAAACAATGCACTCTACGAGAGCGTGCAACAACACAGCTATCCGTCACTCATCGCACGACAATTGAACATTGATGAATTCGAACAACCTATTTTTGAAGAACCGGGTTTACCGGCACGTATGCGTGTGGCAACAGATGGTTCATTAGTAGTAGATCCACCGAATATAAATCCGCCGGTCAATGCACAACTCGAACGCCCGTTCAACAATCTCGGTATTCCGGCTTCAGTTTTATTTGACGTCGTAGATCAGCAAGACTTTGCCGTAAAATCCGAGCAACGGGAAAATCCATTCTTTGCCTTCATCTTACGGAACCAAGCACTTGGTGAATCAATACTTGCCCAGGCATTAAATTTGCAGCCAACACTCCTCACCTTGTGGACGGGTAATAATGATATATTGGGTTATGTTGTCAGTGGCGGTACCGACTTACTTCCAACAGCACAAAATCCACAATTTTTTGCCGCTATTTATTCCGAGATTGGTGGCGTATTGTCAGAAGCTAATGTACCGGTAATTGTGGCAAACATCCCGGATGTAACCCTTATTCCATTTGTGAACACCGTCCCTCCGGTAATTATTAACCCTGAAACAGAACAACCAATTACGGATCCCGAAGGTAATCCTATTTTTTACATAGGCGTATCACCCGGAGATAAAGTATTATTAACCGCACTTGATTATATCAATCAGGGATATGGCAGACCGGTTGATCTTGGAGGAAATAACGAACCGTTACCGGAGAATGTTGTATTAACCGTCGAGGAACAGGAGTTCGCGAAAGATGTGGTGCAAACTTTTAATTCCATCATTGCAAACATTGCCAATGAACACGATTTTGGCCTGGTAGATCTCCATTCCACATATAATCAGCTCGACCAGGATGGATATACGCTCGGCGAGCAGACATTATCAACGGAATTCGTTACCGGAGGACTCTTCAGTCTTGACGGTGTTCATCCGACATCTCGCGGACAGGCAATTATTGCTAACGAGTTTATTTCCGTTATTAATCAGGAGTTTGGAGCAAGCATACGGCAAATTCAGGTCGGGACAATACCTCCGAGTATCGGGCTTGCAGAGGGGGGAGCTTCTAAATCAATGAAAAATCTGCTGGAGCTTGATACAAAAGTATTTTCAAATATCCTCGACCTTTATCTCCAGTAAAGAGTCCATAATTTCATAATACAATACTGCCCGGTTGGAGATCAGTCGTATTTCCTCCGGGCTTTTTATTTCTCCCTACTATTTTGTATTTTATATTAAGTAAAACTTTTACAATCAATACCTTAGATTTATGAAGCATTCAGAAACCTATAAAGAACCTGAAGTAACACTTGAGCTTACACAAGAACACGGTTTAACAGAGTGGGAGTATAACAGAATCGTCGAATTACTCGGCAGGGAACCGAACTTCACAGAGCTTGGATGTTATAGTGTTATGTGGAGCGAGCATTGCAGCTATAAGAATTCAATCGCTTTGTTAAAAACACTACCGAAAACCGGAGAACGACTACTTGTTGAAGCAGGTGAAGAAAATGCCGGTTTAGTCGATATCGGTGATGGTCAGGCAATCGCTTTTAAGATCGAAAGCCACAATCATCCGTCGGCAATAGAACCATACCAGGGAGCTGCGACCGGAGTAGGTGGGATCCTGCGGGATATTTTTACAATGGGAGCACGGCCGATTGCCGCATTAAATTCTCTCCGCTTCGGCGATATCGAGAACCCGCAGGTAAAATATCTTTTCCGCAATGTTGTAAAAGGAATAGGAGATTATGGTAATTGTTTCGGTGTGCCGACGGTAGGGGGGGAGGTCTATTTTGACAAATCTTATACCGATAACCCGCTTGTGAATGCGATGGCAGTGGGTGTTGTTCGGCACAGCCGGGTTGCTTCAGCCGTTGCAAAGGGGACGGGTAACCCGGTGATGATAGTGGGATCGGCAACGGGGCGGGATGGCATACACGGGGCAACATTTGCCTCGGAAGATTTAAGCGAGGAATCTGAAAGCAGACGCCCCTCGGTGCAGGTTGGCGACCCTTTCACAGAGAAACTATTATTAGAGGCAACACTTGAGGTCATCAAAGCTAACTACCTGATAGGTATACAGGATATGGGCGCCGCCGGAATTATTTGTTCAACGTCGGAGATGAGCTTTCGGGGCGGTTCCGGGATGGATATTAATCTTGACCTCGTTCCCATCAGAGAGGAAAATATGTCTGCTTACGAAATCCTTCTCTCGGAATCACAGGAACGAATGTTGATGGTGGTAAAAAAAGGATACGAGAACCGTGTACATGATATTTTTAAAAAATGGGATTTGCACGCCGTTACTATTGGCACAGTGACCGATGATAAATATTTACATTTTTGGAAAGACAATGATTTAAAGGCAAGTATGCCGGCACGTTCTCTTGTGCTCGGAGGTGATGCTCCGGTTTATAAACGTGAAACCAGACGACCGAAATATCTGAATGAATTAACCTCTATAAACGTGCAGCATTACAATGAACCTTCTGATTACAATGATGTTCTTCTGAAATTATTAGGTACACCGAACATTGCGAGCAAACAATGGGTATATGAACAATACGACTCAATGGTCCAGACAAATACGATTATCGGACCGGGCTCGGATGCTGCGGTTGTACGTGTGAAGAAAACGGATAAAGCGATAGCTGTTTCTACGGATTGTAACGGGAGGTATGTTTATCTTAATCCGAGACGGGGAGCACAAATTGCCGTTGCTGAGTCGGCAAGAAATGTAGTTTGCTCCGGCGCAACTCCAGTCGCAATTACCAATTGCCTTAATTTCGGCAATCCCTATGACCCGGAAATATATTACCAATTCTCCGAAGCTATTGCAGGGATGCGGGATGCTTGTACAATATTCGATACGCCCGTAACAGGGGGGAACGTTAGCTTTTATAATGAAAGCCCTGCCGACCGGGTATATCCAACACCGGTAATCGGTATGCTTGGCGTCGTAGAAGATATGTCGCACATAACACAATCCGGATTTGTAAATGAAGGTGACAAAATATTTATAGCCGGAAACGCAACAGGAGGACATCTTGGTGGATCTGAGTATCTTGCGTTAATTCATAAACAAATTACAGGAGATGCACCACCGATTGATCTTCAATTGGAAAAACAACTTCAGGATTTCATTTTAGACGCAATTAAACAGGGGATTATCGAGTCTGCACACGATATCTCTGAAGGCGGATTAGCTGTTGCACTTGCTGAATGTTGCATCACCGGTAATAATAAGGCGATTGGTGCAAAAATTGAAATACCATCCGGCGGCATTCGCCCGGATATTCTGTATTTCTCAGAAGGTCAAAGCAGGATTTTAGTTTCAGTTAAAGCAACTAACGTAAATAAAATAAAAGTATTACAAACAAATCATTCAAGTATAATGTTGGAAAAAATTGGTGTTGTAGGCGGTGAAAAACTTACAATCAATAGCAATATCTCATTACCTATTGATGTATTGTCTGAACAATATTTTAACAGTATACGAAAGACAATGGAACGTGCTGAGAGCAAACAAATAGTGAATACGGTACAGTGAAAATATTTATAATTGATCCACGGCTGAGGAAGTTCTTATTAGCGCTCAAATATTATATCGTTGGAATATATGAACGCTTTACATCCGAACATTTAATGATCCACGGTGCAAGTCTGGCATTCGGCGTAATGCTGTGTTTAATTCCGTGGTTAGTCTTGATATTTTCTGCATTCGGTTTCTTTCTGTCTACCGAGGAGTCAATGGATCTTGTGGAGGAAACCATCGGACAGTTTATTATGCTGCCCGGATATGAAGAAGAGATTAGACATCAAATTCAAACCCGGCTTGACGATCTTGTGAATTACCGGCAAACGGCCGGCATTGTGGGACTTGTCGGTGTGTTGTGGATTGCCACATTTCTATTTGGAGCCGCCCGTACCATTCTGAATGAAATCTTTAAAGTTACAGTAACAAAAAATATTTTTGTACAGAAATTGCGCGATTTTCAGGTGCTGATAATTATGGGCATTTTATTTTTAGTAACATTGTTCGGGAGCACGCTGATCTATGTTGTTAAACAAATAGTATTTGATCATATTGAGATATTGGAAGCTGTGTGGATTCCGGGCTCACTGCCAATCATAATAGGATTTGTATTAACGTGGACAATGTTTCTGGTTCTGTACAGATTTTTACCGTTTGTTAAATTATCGTTCGATGTTCTTGTTGTTGCATCAACAATTTCAGCGATACTGTGGGAGATAGCAAAATATTTTTTTGGATTATATCTGACTAACTTCAGCAACATAACACGAATATACGGTGCACTTACCGTTCTTGCAGTGACAGCATTGTGGCTGTATTATTCATCAATCGTGTTCTTATTGGGTGCCACAATCGGGCAGCTGTACCGTGAGCGCAAGCAAATGCTGAAAAAAGGAAATGTCGCATAATATATATTATGTTAAGTAGGGCTTATGGCTAAATATCCTCCATCCGCTATTTATCCGTTCTTTCTCCCTTCTCCCTGACTTTCAAGCTGGTATATTTTTAGCGATATCAATAATATCAACCCTAATATCAAAACCCCGATTATTAATAATAAATTAATTCGTTCTTCAAAAGCCGGCAGTTCAAGTGCAACCCGCTCGACATTTGAATTTACAATCGTAAGAATAAACATCAGGTTGGCAGACATAGCTTTAATCCATATAAGCAAATATTGTCATTCCTATTAAGTAAATTAGAATTATAAGACCAACTACTTTGATGAAAATATTTCTTTCTTTATTTCGTGATCTCCGGTCAATGAACGGTAGGACTATAAGTAAAATTCCCCCGAATAAAAACACAATATTCACAAGCGCCTCACCGTCAAAATACCATATTCGGGGCGGAACAATTTTTAATGTTTGATATAACGGTAAGAAATACCATTCGGGCTTGATACCCTCCGGTGCCGGTTTAAGAATATCCGCTTCTTCCCCCAGTCCCCATGGATAAATCATTGCAACCGATAATAATGCCAGAAACGCAATTAGCCATACTCGTAGATCACGGAGCATGTAATTAGGAAAGAATTGTATTGAATTCTTTCTCTTTGTGGTCTTGACCGGTGTACTTACTCCGTAATACTGATTTAAAAATAAGTGTAATCCGACAATGAGCAATGTTGCAAGGGGCAAAACGACTACGTGTAATGAATACATTCTCGTGAGCGTTGCCGAACCGATCTCCTGTCCGCCGCGCAATAATACCATTATTGATTCGCCCACAATTGGTATTGATTTAGGTATTTCAGTTCCGATCTGCGTTGCGTAAAAAGCCATTTCATCCCACGGCAACAAGTAGCCGGTAAATCCAAATCCGAGAACCAGTCCCAATAAAACAACACCAGATATCCACATCATCTCACGCGGCGGCCGATAGGCCTGCATAAAAAATACACTTATTAAATGAATAAATAACGTACCAATCATTAAATTTGCAGCCCAGCTATGGGTAGACCGGATAAGCCAGCCATATCGGACTTCATTCATAATAAAAAGAATACTTTCATATGCGTGATCAGGAGTCGGCCGGTAGTAAAACATAAGCAGAATCCCGGTAATCACCTGAACGATAAAGAAAAAAAGCGTCAGCCCGCCGAAATAATACCAGATCGAATGCCTGTGTCTCGGCACCTGCTTTGACGTTAAATGCTCCATCAGGGTATCAACCGGGAGTCTATTACGGAACCATTCGACTACGGTGGCTCGGTTAATATAGAACATAACTATGGTTTTCCTCTCCTCACGCAGTAGTGATTGATACCTGATCGTTCTCAATTTTAATTGGAATCTCCTCAAGCGGACGGCTTGCCGGTCCCGAAACCGGCTGTCCTTCGATGTTAAAAACGCTGCCATGGCAGGCGCAATAAATATCTCCCCGTTCCTCCCGATATCTTACGACACATCCGAGATGTGTACAGTTCGCTCCGTATGCAATCGGTTCACCATCTTTCGTCGTAATAACTATTACCGGGCGTTCACCAAGCTGAACGACCTTACCGGTGTTCGGCTGCATTTCATCTACCGTGCCGATGACTTTCGATCCGACGAATGCACGTGCGGGTGGAAAAATAAACCGGATGATGGATGAAATGATAGGTACCGATGTCACGGCCGCCCAAAGATAGAGAATACGATTGAGTACGGTACGTCTGTCGGGTTTCTTTTGCATAAATTTTTAAGTATTACAATTCTATTTGATTGTTTAACAGAGCGACGGCGGGTTATGTTCCACAAGATTATGCTATAACCTGTAGTGCGTTGGGGGTTACTTGTATATCGATGGTACGTGCTTTTGTGGCGAGAACTTCCCCATCGGCATGAACCATGATTTCCTTCTGTGCAACGACGCTGAGCGCATCGGTCCTTTCAAAGTGTACCTTGTTATGTTTTTTATGCTTCCCTTTCATAACGCTTGGAAATATTTTAACAACCTGGGGAACAGTAACATTATCGATATAGCACACATCGAGGAGGCCGTCGTCAATTTTTGCCTCAGGTGTCAGGTAAAATCCACCGCCGGCACATTTCCCGTTGCCGATAGCTATCAGGAAATGTTGTCCGTTCATTGATGATCCGTTCATTGATAAAAGCAAATTCGGGGTTTTATACTTGAACAAAATAACTGCAACCGAAAAAGCATACAAACTGATGCCTCGCAAATGTTTAAACTTAGTGGTCTGATGGGCTACTGCGGCATCGAATCCGATACCGATACCGTTAATAAAGTATCGCTTGAGATTACTGCCGTCGTAAGAGCCAATTTGAATACTGCCCGCGTCCGAATTCCGCACCGTTCCGTTTTTAATTTTATCAATTGCCTTTTCAATATCGGTCGGGATGTTGAACATTTTTACAAAATCATTTCCCGATCCGATAGGAATAACACTCATCATTGCATTCCCGCCGATGAGGCCATTTGAAACCTCATTTACCGTACCGTCACCTCCAACAGCTACAACGATCCGATCCTGCTGATTTTTTCTGTCCTTTGCAAGTTCAAGTGCATGCAGACGGTCCTGGGTAATGAGGATTTCGGGTTCTGGAAAATGCTTTCGTATAGTACGGTCGAGTGTTTGTAATAATTTCCGCCCTCTTCCCTTTCCTGCTATCGGATTAACTATAAACGTATATGTTCGCATTATCGATCCGGATTAATTGTAAGTGAACGCATTGATTGTATGGTAGAGTCGGGTATGGATTCTATACCGTTATTTTTCTCATCTTCGACGTCAATATAAGCGATACCCCAAAAGTGATATCGCCAAGTACCGGATAACGTAATATCCGAAAAATTTTTAAATTTCTCACTATGTGAGAAATTTACTTCAAGAATTTCTCCGCTTTTTGTTTGAACGGCTACCGGCGGAACATTTTTTGACTTTGCAGAAAAAATAACGGCCGATGCAATAGCACCGGTGCCGCAGCCGAGGGTTTCCCCTTCAATGCCACGTTCATATGTTCTCACTCGTATTGTACCGGCGGAAACCGGCATCACAAAATTAACATTCGTTCCCAGCGGACGAAATGCTTCGTGATGGCGTATCCGGCTACCGAGATGATTTATGTTAAAATCTTCATATTTAAAATCCGGATACGTGCTCTGTAAATCATTGAAAAAAATAACCACATGCGGCGACCCTGTATCTATAAAATTACAATCCAGTTCGATCCCCTCTACATTAATTGTCAGATCCGTAATCAAATGGGATGGATCTTTCATGTGTACCGAAATTTTTTTCCCATCCCTTTTTGCCTTATAAAAATGGCCGAATGCCGTAAACGTTACAAACTGCCGTTCTTTTCCGTGCACATCAAAATGATATGCGGATATACAACGCGCTCCGTTCCCGCACATACCTCCGGTCGATCCGTCGGCATTATAATACCCCATCTCGAACTTCTCAGTATGATGCCGTTTATATACAAGTAAACCATCTGCACCCACCCCGTAATTCCTGTTACAGAGTTTCCGGGCAAGCAGTTCATAATATTTTATCTGCAGCGAAAGTTGTGTCTCATCAAGAAGAACAAAGTCATTTCCCGCGGCCGACATTTTTACAAACGGTATGTTGATTATATTATCTGTTGTTTTCATATTCCTCAAGTCGAATTTTCACCGAGCCGATAGCAATTCTCACACGGGCTTTTAACGGGATTCGTCTTTCGTCTGTACTGATCCAGGTTTGATATTTCCGGCTCAACCCGTGAATGCCTTCAAATTCCAACACGCCGGAAGTATGATATGCTTCCTTTTCATTCTCAAAAGCACGTACTTCAATTTTCTCTATTCCACCGGCCGGTTCGACACGCAGGGTTTGCACATCACGGTCGATAAGCATATCGAGCTCATAGAAATTCTCGGTATGAGCCGAGTCGCGGAGGATCGAAATAAACGTCAGAGCGTCGTGAACATATGTTTCCGGATTGAGCGTATCAATCTCGACATCGGATATTCTTCCATCATTCCTATCTTTGTATCCTCTGTCAACAATGATACGCGTTGAATTCACATCGCGATAAGCGTAATAATAGGCCCATTCGCTACGCTTTCGGTCGAACGTAGCAGACTTTGTGAAATAACCGTCGTCGCCGCGCGTGCTGAAAAATTCTGTATATACTGATAAAAACGGAACCCCGGAAAATGTTCGCATGGAGATTACCGTTTCGTCAATAGTACCGGAGTTGTTCTCGTCATACCGGTTCAGCATCTCCACTGTTCCGATACGAATACCGAGATATGATACAACGTATTGCAACCGTTCATCATATGAAAATGTTTCAGGGTCAACTCGTTCCACTTCAACACCAGCATAAATCACCCCGTAAAAAAATGACAACACTATAAATGCGGTCAATAATGTATAGTTACATCTCATTCGGTAGAATTTTTTCCCATAATATTTTGTAACGTCAGACGTGCTTGCTCAATATGTTTATTGATGTTGAATTCGTGATGTATAACATTACGGATAATACCGCCGGTATCGATAACAAATGTTACCCGTTTTACGAACGGCAGAAAACCACCGAACCGGGTTACGCCGAACAGCCGGGCAATGGATTTATCGTTATCGCTAATAAGATGATACGGCAGCCGGTGTGCGGTTTTAAAATCACGGTTTCGGTTTGCAGCGTCATAACTGACGCCGATAATTTCACAGTTTAAGTTCGATAATTCGTCATATACATCCCGAAACTGACACGCTTGTTTTGTGCAGCCCGAAGAAAATGCTTTCGGGTAAAAAAACAAAACGAGGTTTTTTTTATTTTTGAAATCAGATAATCTAAACGACGAGCCGTCGGCTGTTTCAGCCGGAAAATCAGGCACCGGTTCATTAATAGAGAGCATGTACTATGTTTATTCGCTGTCGTAAGTTATTAATGTCTGGATCGGATATTGCTTAATGCGTTCCCGTCCGTTCAAGAATGAAAGTTCAATAAGAAATGATAATCCTACTATTTCCCCCTCCAACCGTTCAACTAATTTACAGGCGGCCTCGATCGTCCCCCCTGTCGCGAGTAAATCGTCATGTACTATAATCCTGTCTCCCGGCTGGATAGCGTCGGTATGAATCTCCATCGAATCGATACCGTACTCAAGAGCATATTGCTGTTGTACCGTATCAGCGGGGAGCTTACCCTTTTTCCGTATCGGAAGAAAACCGGCCTGTAACTTGTATGCAAGCGCTGCACCGAATATGAAACCTCTCGATTCGACACTCACGACCTTGGATATACTTTTATCCCGGTATTCTTCGTAAAAAAGATCAATAACCAGTCTCAAGGCCTTCGGATCTTTTAACAACGTAGTTATATCACGAAAGACAATACCCTTCTTCGGGAAATTCGGGATACTGCGTATCGTAGATTTCAAATATTCTTCATCGTGTTTCACAGTTATAATCTCCGTTTATGTTACCATTTTATTTGTTCTTTATTTAGAAATGCGTTTATACCGTTCTTGCAATCATCGGTCATTCGTGTCGCCGCATTCATTCTGGCGGCAAACTCCAAAGCATTGTGTAAATCCATCCCCTGTATCTTTGCAAGGATCTCTTTGGTAATGGCGATCGATGAACCGCTCACCTCCGTCGACAATTGTTCACAATATTTTTTCACCGCCGTTTCAAGTTCATCGGGGGATGTCACCGCGTTAATCAAACCGTACGAATTTGCCTCTTCCGCGGTGATCGTTTTACCCGTCAACAACAACTCACGGGACCTCCCCTCACCTATTTTTCGAACAAGAAACACCATTACCAGCGCCGCCACAAAACCGATTCGTGCTTCCGGATATCCGAATATCGCCTTGTCCGACGATACGACAATGTCGCATACCGTAGCCAGGCCGCAGCCACCGGCAAGTGCAGGTCCCTGCACCTGGGCAATAATGGGCTTTTTTAATTTTTGCATCTGCATAAAGAGACGCATAAGTGATTGAGAATCATCCAGATTCTCCTCAAAAGTATAATTCGACAGTTTTTGAATATAGGCGAGATCGGCGCCGGCACAAAATACTTTGCCGTTTGCCCGAAGAACTATTACGCGGACGTTACCGGATTTCTCCGCCGCGGCAAATGCTTGTGCAAGTTCTTTGACGAGCACCTCGTTGAAAGCATTTCGCTTTTCGGGACGGTTTAATGTTATGTATGCTACCCGCTCCTGTTCGCTGTACTCAAGATGGGTATAACTCATATAGTAGGTTGTCCCTCAACAAATTCTAAATAAATTAAAGTAGTCAAATGAATGAAAAAATGCAATACAGATAATTTTATACAAAAAATAAGAAATTATGTATGGTATTTATCCTGTTGTTTCTTATATTTTGGAATACCAGGGACAGCTTTCCGATAAAACGAGTGTTGACGGGAACTTGCGATTGGCACGTTTGTTGTATATATTATTAACAATGAAAGATTCAATTACATATCGTCTGTTTGTAGTGGCTTTCCTGCTGCTGTTCTCTTTCTTCCACGTCGGATTCGCGGCGGTGGAATATATCTGCTCAATGGGAATGGATATGGAGGAACCGGTATGCAATAGTTGTCATCCCGGTCACGAGACTGCAAATAATTACTCTGTTATAATTGGCGACACAAATGCCGAGTGTTGCAATGTTGTTGTCTCCAAGACCAAAACATTCGACAATTACATAGCGAACACATTAAATCCATCACAAATAATTGTCTACAATGTTACTCCTGTTG
>SKXH01000180.1 GCA_007128495.1 Bacteroidota bacterium | reverse complement strand
GTGATCCATCCACGCTTGCAATTTTAACCGGCACTCCCGTCGTGGGCAATTTCCGTTCTGCAGATGTAGCAGCCGGCGGGGAGGGAGCACCCCTTGTTCCGTATGTCGATTATCTTCTCTTCAACGACAGAAAGAAGGCCAGATTGTTGTTAAACATCGGTGGAATTGCAAACTTTACATATCTACAACAGAATGCAAAACCGGATAATGTTATTGCTTTCGACACCGGCCCCGGGAATATGGTAATTGACGCGCTGGTCGGAGAATATTTCGGAAAGCGGTACGACCGGAACGGTGCACTCGCGCGTAAAGGAAAAGTAAATGAAAATATGTTTATGAAACTTATACAACACCCATACCTGCAGCGTAAACCACCAAAATCGACAGGACGTGAAGAATTCGGCACGTCATTTATAAAAAAGCTCAAACGATATCTCGTTCCCGGAATTTCAAAAGAAGATATTATTGCAACAGTAACGGAATTTACTGCCTGGACTATATTTTATTCTTATTCACAATATATTTCAACGAATAAATCTGTTGACGAGGTAATTGTCAGCGGCGGCGGAGCAAAGAACAAATTTATAATGGATGCACTTTCCGATTACTTCACATCGGCGCGTGTACTCACTACCGGAGATATTGGAATACCCGTCGAAGCGAAAGAAGCCGCGTGCTTTGCGGTTCTGGCCAACGAGACAATAGACCGGAAACCCGGAAACCTCCCATCGGTCACAGGAGCTTCGAATCGCATACCGCTCGGCACAATCGCAATACCAAATTAGAGTGGAAAAACATTATCCAATTTCTTACTTTATACCTGTTATGATCGGACGATGTTTGATAGGACTCCTCGCGGCTCTTCTTCTGGTCAGCATACCGGGTGAAGCACAGAAAGTTCTAAGAAATAAAATTCAGAATCCCTCTTTTGAATTCTCCGGAAGAGACACCGTGAGAGAACGTCCCGACGAATCGTGGACATTTAAAACCGACAATGATAACGTGATCGGCCGCGTCACATCAAGCAGGGCTATCGACGGTTTCAGATCGTATTTAATCAGAGCTGAAGAATCCCGCGGATTTCTCGAAAGCGATCCGTTCGATGTTGACCGGTATGAGCGCTATATATTCAGTTTCGGTGTATGCGGCGACGGCATAGTTGTACCTGAGATTCGCTGGTGGCGCGAAGAAAACGATTCTCTCTCACTGGTTGAAAGCCAATATCTTTCAACGGTATTAACAACCGAAGATTGGAGCGTACCACAATACGAAGTAACCGCTCCCCGCCGGGCAACGTCGGCTTCGGTACGTTTTGCCGTCTCGAAAGGTTATGTATGGATTGACGATGTACGGTTCAGGTAAATCTCTATGATATGTAAATTTCAATTACTTTTAGTTACACTGCTCATCTTTCCTGCAGCATTGTATTCGCAATCAAGTTCAAGCGACGGTACCGTCAGCACGCCCTCAATGTATTCCGTGAAATTAAATCCGATGCCGGTTATGACAGAGTTTTCCGGTTTCAGGTTCGGCACGCTTTCCATCGCTCAACCTGAAATATCTTCCGACTGGCAGATGTCTGATCACGTGAAAAACTTTCACCTGCAAAATACACCTAATCCATCGCGTGTAGCATTTCTCGGCGGTTTGACATTATCAACCGGCTTATTGATCAATTATCAAATGCGGAATGCATGGTGGAGCGGCGATCGGGGGCCATTCCACTATCGTGAGGCATTCGATTATGCCCGCAATATAGATAAACTCGGTCATGTATACGGCGGATATCTCGCGAGTTTTATATTCTACCGGATGACAAACTGGACCGGCATCAATGAATCACGATCGGTGTGGTACGGCGCTTCACTTGGTTTACTATTTCAATTATATGTTGAGGTCCAGGATGGTTTCTCAAAACGCTGGGGATTCGAGCGATGGGATGCGATCGGCGATCTGATGGGATCGGCGCTTTTTGTCGCCCGGTATTATTTTGAACCGCTGCAATATTTCCAGATGAAATTCAGTTATTTACCTTCTGAAGAAATAAAACGCCGGGATGCTGATGCGATCGAAAATTGGATTGATGATTATAAGGGTCACACCTATTGGGTATCGTTTCGAGCCGGACAGTTTGCGTACGATCATTTCGATGCCCCTTCGTGGGTTCGCTTTTTCAATATTGCAGGGGGATGGTCACTGGGTGGACGACCACAGCAGCGTGATCATACCGAATTTTATCTCGGACTTGACTGGAATTTTGAGGCACTGCCCGGAAACAATTGGTTGTTACGACGATTGTGGGAAGGACTCGATCATATTCGTTTCCCTGCACCCGCTGTGAGAATTCGACCCGATGGAGTGTGGTACGGAATATACATTTAAGGATTATCGCATCATATCAAACCGGGGATAAAACGTTTTGTCTGTGCCGCATACCGTTCATACTCCCCGCCGAACTCATCTCTTGCCATCCCTTCTTCTTTTTTCGCAAGCCATACATACGCTCCTATAAGTATCGGCCAGAGCAGTAACGTAATTACCGAAGGCCAGTGCATGATCCATCCGAAGGTAAATAAAATAATGCCGGTGTATTGAGGATGACGCATATACCGGTACAATCCCGTTGTAACAAGTCTCTCTGCCCGATGAATTTGCAACCAGCCGATACCGATAAGCACGATGCCGAGAATGCTCAACGCCGTCCCCACAGAAGCAGGCCAATGACCGAGTGCGGCAAAATAGTCACCGGCAATGATCGGGATATCGACAAGAGGAGCGATCAGAAACAATAATAAAGGCCAGCCGAACATCTCGGTCATCAGAGCAATGGCAAAAGCAATGAAAGGTGTTTGAGATTTCCAGACATTTTTCGTGGGTCTCCTGTAAGGCAGCAACGCAAGAAATGCAAGCACGATAAGGATGTTCAAAACAATCAGGCCGGTCTGGCCGAGTGTTTCCCGTACCCACTGTATGGTCGCCGGAGGTCCGTGGTGCGGAAATACTTCGATTCCGTACAGGATCACAAAAAGCAGTAATCCGCAAAATCCGATGATAGGCAGCGTTTTTGTTTTCATTATTTTTGAAGGATAAGAAAATAAGAACTTTAAATCAATCAACCTTGTTTTTTCCTAACTACATTGTTAAACTAAGCATATGAAAAAATCCGGTCTCAAGATAATCGATATCTGAATATG
>SKXH01000150.1 GCA_007128495.1 Bacteroidota bacterium | reverse complement strand
TACTTACTGAGATTCTCAGCAACGAGGGGTATACGGTTATTGTTGCACGTAATGGTGAAGAAGCTGTTGAAAAATATAAACAACATAAAGATGAAATTGCACTTGTGCTTTCGGATGTCGGCCTCCCAAAAATGAGCGGCATAGACTTATACAAAAAACTGATGCAAATTGATCCCTATATCAAGATCATTTTAGCCAGCGGTTTTATTGATCCAGTGCTCGTCTCTGAATTGTATAAAAAAGGAATCAAGGAAATAATCCGTAAACCGTATGATTCGGTTGACGTATTACAGAGAGTACGTGCTGCCATTCGTGATGAATAACGCATATCATAAAACATAAAAGAGACCATTTCGAAGCCCCGGAGGTGAGCCAACTCACATTGGGGGAAAAAGTGGAATTATGACCTCCGACACATCCCCTGAATCCCAAAATTTTTATATTTCACCTATCAACGGAAAAATACGTCCGTTCAAAAACAAATGAATATGATCCTCTACTTATGAATATTGACTCTAAAAAGCGCGCTGAATTACTTGATAAAATAGACAGCTTCAGAAAACAGCTTGAAGAATTAAAGAGCCGTGCCGACGATCCCGTTGCCCGGAAACCGCACGATGTCTTTTTTAACTCTCTTCTGGAACATATTCCCGATTCAATTTACTTTAAGGACACAAATTCAAAATTTTTACTGGTTAACAATGCCCATGCTCGTCTGCTTGGCATACAAAAACCGCAAGACGCACACGGTAAAACCGATTTTGATTTTTTTGATACGGTCTATGCGCAGAATGCGTATGCCGATGAACAATATATTATCCGAAGCGGTAAACCGATCGTCAACAAGCGGGAAAAACTCGTATTACCCGATGCCAGGACCCGGTGGGTATCGGTAACGAAAGCACCGCTTCGTGACGGCAACGGAAGAATTTTCGGAATTGTGGGGATATCGCGGGATATTACCGACGAAAAACGCCAGGAGGAGAAATTAGGGGATAGTGAGCATCGTTTTCGCCGGTTATTGACCGATGCATCCGATGTGATAAGCATACTGGACCGGAAGGGTGTCGTTCTGTATGAATCACCCTCCGCCGTCCGTGTGTTCGGATCGGGAGAAACAAGGAAACGTACCGGATCGAACTTCTTTGCTTTCTGTCATCCGGAGGATCTTAAGCAGGTTATCTATACGTTCTCTGAATTGATCCAAAAGCCGCGTGAATCGCGTAAAATTGAATTCCGGTTTCGTCATGCAGACGGATCCTGGATTTTGATCGAATCGATCTGCAGGAATATGCTCGATGATCCTGCAATTAACGGGATTCTCGTCAGCTCGCGGAATATAACCGAAGGAAAGCGGTTAGCAGATAGAACTAAGATTTTCGAAGACGTCATTAAAACTGCCAATGATGCGATCGTTATAGCCGACCTGAATAATTACATTATTTTTGTGAATCAAGCTTTTTGTGAAACCTACGACTATTCTGCCGAAGAAGTGATCGGTAAACACCTGGATTTAATCCTATCTTCAAAAAATGCAAATGAACTGTTCGGTAGTGTGGTCCGTGAATCAGAACGTACGGGCTGGGAAGGGGAGGTGTATAATCGAAAGAAAAATGGAACCGATTTCCCGGTTCATCTTTCAACCTCATTGATCAAAGATGAATCCGGTAATCCGATTGCTGTCGCGGGGATCATCAGAGATATTACCAGACAGAAACAACTCGAAGAACAACTCCGCCAGTCGCAAAAGATGGAAAGTTTGAGCGTCCTTGTCGGCGGTATTGCGCATAATTTTAATAATATCTTCGGTATAATTATGGGATATGCGTCGTTTCTTGAGGACCCACGGGTTGAACGTGAGAAGGTTAACCAGAGTGTGCAAGTCATAAATGAAGCTGTAGAACGCGGAGCTAATCTCGTCAATCAGTTGATGATGTATATAAGGAAATCACCGGTTAAATTCGAGGATGTGGCCATCTATGAAATTATTACCGAAATGATCGAGATGGTGACGCAAACATTTCCGCCGACGATCCAAATTTCGGTTGATCTCGAGCAAGGGAATCCCACCGTTCATGCAGACCGGAATCAAATCAGGCAGGTATTGTTTAACCTGTTGTTAAATGCACGCGATGCCATGCCGAATGGTGGTACGATAACCGTAACGACTAATATCGTCGACGGTGCATCATTAACGAAAGAATTCATTCACGCCGAAAAAATTAGATATGTACACATTGCAGTGCACGATACCGGTGTCGGTATGGATGAAGAGGTGCGAAGTAGAATATTCGATCCGTTCTTCACGACAAAGGAGGTGGGGCAGGGAGTGGGATTGGGATTGCCGATGGTTTACGGTATAGTTGAAAATCACGGCGGATTTATCAATGTAGAAAGTACCGTCGATGAAGGGTCGACGTTTTCCGTGTATATGCCGTTGTTACGTCTGGATGAAGCGAATAATCAGGAAGAGGTAGAAAAACATCAAACGCTCCAGAAGGTACAGGGAAAACAAGAAGTTCCACAGAAGCAAAAAGAAGAGAAGGAGCGAAGAACAGAAGCTTTTCACAAACAAGCTGCAACCGGCGAGTCGATACTTGTCGTTGAAGATGAAGACTCCATACGAACGCTGCTTGTTGATTTACTCAAAAATGTTGGATATACTGTATATCAGGCAGCCGACGGACTTGAAGCACTTAAGGAATTTGAGAAACAGCAGCAAAACCTGCACGCAGTCATTCTTGATATAGGCCTTCCGACGCTCGGAGGGTATGAGGTATTTCTTAAAATGCGGGAGATAAATCCCGAAATACCGGTTATTATTGCCTCCGGATACAATGACCCCGACGCTAAGCTCGCCATCGAATCGGCCGGCGCACGTTTATTTATCCAGAAGCCGTACAGGTATGATCACATATTAAAAGTTGTCCGCGATGTCATTAATACACAAAAAGGAGATCAATAGATTTGAATATTGAGGAGGGGAAGGGCGGGACGGAATTATCTTTGAATAAGGAAGTCGATCGGCTGAAGCAAAGTTTATCGAAGCATAAACGGGAGCAGGAATTTGTAAAGACATGGGAATCATTATTTTACGTTCTTCTGAAAAACCTACCCGATACCATTTATTTTAAAGATACCAAGTCAAGATTTATTCTCATCAACCGGGCACAGGCACAGGTGCTTGGCGTCTCGGATCCGGCAGATGCGCACGGAAAAACCGATTTTGATTTTTTTACCGAAGAGCACGCGCACTCGGCGTATGAGGATGAGCAAAGAATGATCAAAGATGGGTTGTCGGTGATCAATAAACGTGAACGCATCCGGCGTGCCGACGGGCAATTCAGATGGGTACTTGCTACAAAGGTTCCTATTAAGGATGAAGATGGAAAAATTACCGGTATTGCCGGTATGTCACGCGATATAACCGAGCAGGTTCAGGCCGAAGAGATCATCAAGACATCCGAGCAAAAATTTCGCAGCGTTTGGGAGAATTCGCTCGACGGTATGCGCTTAATCGATAGTGAAGGCAGGATTGTATCGGTCAACAATGCGTATTGTAAAATGGTAGGAAAAACTACGGGCGAGCTAATAGGGCAGCATTATGCTACTGTTTATAAATCTGAATTTCAGGATTCGATTAAGAAAAAAACTTCGGACCGTTTGGCGGCGCGCACTATCGAACCACACTTTGAACGGAATGTAGAGTTGTGGGATGGTAGATCGGTTTGGTTTGAAGTGTCAAATTCGTATATAGAGTCCGATGTTGGTCAGGTGATGCTGCTCAGTATTTTCAGGGATATCACCGGGCGGAAGGATTTGATCGAACGTTTAAAGATGTTTGAGGATACCATCAAAAGCGTGAATGACTCTATCACCATAACCGATCTTTCAGATAGACTGGTCTTTGTAAACCGCGCGTTCTGTAAAATGTATGGGTATAAAGCCGAGGAAGTCATCGGTAAACCGGTCAGTATACTCTGGTCGGAAACCAACCCGCCGGGTGAATTGGCGAAAATCCTCCCCGGTACATTACAGGGAGGGTGGAAAGGCGAAGTAATAAACAAAAGAAAAGACGGTGAAGAATTCCCGGTAAGTTTATCTACTTCTGTCATAAAAAATGATGCGAATGAACCGATAGCCCTCATCGGGGTAGCGAATGATATATCCGTTCAGAAGCGAATGGAAGAACAAATGAGGCAAGCACAAAAATTACAGGGAATTGGTGAACTGGTGGGGGGAATTTCCCATCATTTTAATAACATACTTAATATTATCGTCGGCTACACCTCATTGCTTGAAAGCGATGATTTAGATAAAAAGAAACTGAAGAATTTTCTCGGTGTTATTTCGGATGCAGCCGAACGCGGTACCAATCTTGTGCATCAGCTTACGACCTTTATAAAGAAATCGCCGATGCGGCAGAAAAATATAAACATAGTCGACACAGTGAAAAAAGTAGTCGCCATAACGGAGGAAACATTTCCCGCATCGATATCATTTTCCACACAGTTCGACGTCGATCAAGCTGCCATTCATGCCGATCCGGAACATATACGGCAATGTATTTTAAACATATTATTTAATGCACGGGATGCTATGAAAGATGGGGGAAAAGTATACGTTCGTATGACGACGATGAGCGGTGATACGTTAACAGAGAAATTTTTAAAAGCATCGAAAGCTGAATATGTTTGTATCGAGATAACCGATACAGGGACCGGCATGGATGAAAAGACTAAATCACGAATATTTGAGCCGTTTTTTACTACCAAAGAATATGGAATGGGAATCGGACTCGGTTTACCTACGGTCTATGGAATTGTTGAAAGTGCCGGCGGTTTTATCGATGTGCAAAGCACCCACGGAAAAGGGACTTCGGTGTTTTTATATTTTCCGGCGATAGCTACGGGAGAGTAATAAGGCAAAACAACAGGCCCCCGCCAATCAACATGGCAAACAGGCAGCCGTGCTTTTTGCCGAACCATCCCCGGTTGTACGGGCGTCCCACCGTCAATAAAACGGAATTGTCCAAGTCAAGAAAAACTCTAAATTAAATTAACACAGCATCCATAATCAAAACGGGACGCCCCATTCCCGGATAAACCGCAACATCCAAAACTCTCTATAACTCGAATTATAATAATCCTACCTGTTATTTGATAACCCGATTCTTTTTTGTATTTTCTCCTCAGCAATCTACCAATAGTAAGGAACTTGTAGACAGCGAGGAGCTTATGTTTGAACTGATTATATCGGACTCTCCCTGGATAATTTACGGTCTTATACCAATCTTAATTTTTCTGGCACGCATCGTCGATGTATCGATCGGTACGGTTCGTATTGTGTATTTGATTCGCGGACAAAAGGCGCTTGCGGCGCTTTTAGGGTTTTTTGAATCGATCATATGGCTTATTGCGGTCGTACAAATATTACAGAACATAACAAATCCCCTTTATTACATTACATTTGCAGGGGGATTTGCGGCCGGCAATTATGCGGGATTATATATTGAAGAAAAGCTTGCTGTCGGTAACTCGATATTGCGTATTATTACACACCGTGAGGGGAGTGATTTAGTGGAGAAGTTGAATGATGCCGGATTTGGGGTAACTCATGTTGACGCTCATGGCAGATCGAGCGAGGTGAAAATCATATACAGCGTTGTAAAGCGGGACGATCTTAAAAAAGTATTGAAAATTGTGAAGGAAGCTAATCCGAAAGCATTTTATACGATTGAGGATATACAATATGTGAGGGAAGGAATTTATTCACCGCAGCATTATCAGATTAGCGACGGCTTTTTAAACTGGCTGAGGATACAGAAGAAAAAGTAATAAGCAATTATTTATCCTATTTCCGGCCATTATTCGATGGTGAGTGCAGGAATAAACGGGTTTTTAATACTTCTTTAAATGCCTTGCATTTGACTTTTTGATTTCTTACCTGTTCCACCTGGGCAGCCAGATATTGTGTGCTGTAGCTTTGCGCGAGACTAAAGTACTTTTTATACATTGTATTCCTCTTCATATTATTTTTTACTCTGTACTAATCCTAATTGCCCTGCTCGATACTCCAATGTCTTTTGATTCATACCGAGAAAATGAGCGGCTTCTGAAAAATTGAATTCGAACCGCTTCAAAGCAGAATCGATCAAACCCCGCTCGATCGTATCGAGCGAACCGTCGAGTTCTTGCCCCTCTCCGCTGAGAATGGATTTAAGCATCCGGGTAACCTTCGATTCCTCGCCAATAATATCCTGCGGTAAGGTAAACATACCGTTCGTTGAAAACACAACAGACCGCTCGATGACCGATCTTAATTCACGGACATTGTTCTTCCACGGTTGCTCAATAAGTATGCTGATCGCGTTGATATCCAGTACCGGTTCTTCTACCCCGATCCTTTTGCATGCTTCACACATAAAATGTTCTACAAGATGAGGGATATCTTCTTTACGTTCACGTAACGGCGGGATTTCTATTGTGCTGAAATCTGCAAGATGCTCTGCAAGCCCGGGAATGATCTCACTCTTTTCCGATAATCTTACCGGATCGTCGTTGGTAGTTATGATTACCCTGACGTTGGTGGTATCGTTTTCTGAATTTCGTATATCATTCAACGTCTTGAGAAAGTGTGCAAGCTTCATTTGATTCCTGAAACCGGCGTTCTCAATTTCTTCAATGAGAATAGTGCCGTTTCCAGGTATAGCGTTCAGATTTTCACCGGATGATAATTCCGGAAATGGAATTTCGTTGAGATTGTTCAGTTTTAACTCGATCAGCGGTGAATTCTCATTTCCATCTACACTTTCGTAGTGTATATTTTTTCCAACGATGCTTTTACCTGTTCCACGCTCGCCGTGTATCAGAATATCATCTTGTTTTGCGGTAAGTTTCATTACCTGTTGGTTAATCCGCTTAACTGCCTTACTTTTCCCGATCAATGCAACTTTCATTTTCTGTTTTCGTAGAGTAGAAGAAAAAATTTCTTTGTGTTAATTTTACTTTAAGTATAGGAGATTCCGGTAAATTGCGGTATGCTCTGGCTCACACTCAGAATCTGCGTCACACGCACAATAATCGTTGATTTTTTTGAATTAAAACCGTTTATTGGTATGAACGGTTCGGCCCCTGTTATTGTTTATATAACAACCCCGTATTATACCACTCTAAGTTGAGTATTTCCCTTATAAATTTGGGTTCGTAGAATACATAATGAGAAAAGGTTAGTTATTGTATGCATTCTGAAAAATTACAGACGTATTGTAGGTTATTTACAGTTACCCTGTGCATTATACTATTGGCAATGATTACCACCGGCCAACCGGGCTCTGCACATCTTCCCGATACTTTGACAATATCGATTGACGAAGCCCTTGAAATAGGTCTGGTAAACAGTTATCTGTTGCGCCGGGGATTACTCGATCTGAGCACGGCTGATTCACAGGTTCGTGAGGCGTGGGGACAGGTCTATCCGCAATTCGATGTCAGTGCAAATTTCACCCGTAATGTACTTACTGCCAACCCCTTTGCCGGAACCGAGGCGGGAGGTTTGTTGCAGACATTTGCATCTATAGAATGGCTTGATTTTAATGAACGGGCTCGAACCGATGGTGATCCCGCGACCTCGCCGATTGAGTTTGAGGAGTTTTTAACGCGCCAACAGCAGGCGTTCGATGAAGCGGGCATCACCCCGCCGGGAGATCAAGATGATCCGTTCGGTGTTGATAACCAATTTATAACGACGTTCAGCGTGTCGCAAACGATTTACAGCGGCCGCGCGTTTAGTGCGATACGCGGTGCAGAGCAATTCCGCCAGGTCAATGAGAATCAGGTGGAACGTGACCGCCAGGAAGTAGCCCATAGAATACGGTCTGCATATTACGCAGCACAACTCGCACAGGAAACTGCCGATGTGTTAGAGAAAAGTATAGAGCGGACGGCACGTACTGTTGAGGAAATTAAAAAGAGCGTTGAGCAGGGGATGTTGTCAAAATCCGACCGGCTCAGTGCCGAAGTTGAGCTGGTAAATCTCGAAACCGATTTTATCGAAGCATCGAATGATGCAGAGCTTGCACGAAAAAATTTGAATATTATTCTGGGAATCCCCGTCAGAACACATTTGAACCTTCGTACGGAACTTTCATTTAATTCTCAAAATACCCCCGATATTCCTGAGGTTGAAGAAGCGTACCAACGGGCCGCTCAACACCGGCCGGATATTCAACAGGTTGAGGGATTGATAGAACTTGAAAAAGTGCAGCGTAATCTCGCACGTGCATCGTATTTCCCGGATATTAGTGCATTTGCAAATCTCAATTATCTGGGTAATGTTCCCGATCAAAGATTTGCTGTTCTGCGGGAGCCCGGCGAAGCATTTCAATACCGGACGGAAGACCGCAGCTTCTTTTCGGATGCGTATTGGAATCCAAGTGTCGCGGTGGGGATTCAATTCAGCTGGCGGTTGTTTACCGGGTTTCAAACCACGCAGCAGGTTCAGCAGCGAAGTATTGCAATTCAACAAGCAGAAATAGATTATGAACGTCTGAAAGAAGCGGTTTATCTCGAAGTAACACAGGCGGTAAATAACCTGAGAGCTGCCTATGAGAGGATACGAAGTCAAGAGCGAAATATAGAACAAGCCGAAATGAATCACGAGTTTGCCGTGAGGCGATTGCAGGAAGGGGTGGGAACTGCACTTGAAGAACGGCAGGCATCAACGCTGCTTGACCGGAGCAGGTTGAGTTATCTCTCTGCAGTCTACAATTATTTAGTTGCCGTGAGCGAATATAAAAAAGCGGTAGGAGAACGTATATGAAATTTAACGGAATACTCATAATTCTTATATCAATTTTCTTTGTGCAATGCGGTTCACCTGATAACGGTTCTTCCGGCACCCGGGACGAGGACCGGCGCATACGCACCGTAGCCGTTGAGACCGTGACAATGGAAGAAGATACGCTTGAGGAAATGATCAAGCTCAACGGTACGGTCGAAGCTTTTAATGATGCTATTATCTCCTCCGAGGCGAGCGGCAGGATACACAGCATTGCATCGCTCGGACAACAAGTAAACGAAGGCGATGTGATTGCCCGGATGGATGATCGTTTGCTCCAAGCTCAATATGAAGCCGCCCGCACCGGTTACGAACTTGCAGTCGATACATATAACCGCCAGAGTGTTTTATTTGCGGATTCAATAATCAGTGAACTTGAGTATAATACCATTCGAACACAACGTGATCAGGCAAAAGCACAATTGGAACAGGCACAGAAGCAGTTACTCGACACCCAAATTGAAGCCCCTTTTTCCGGTCGTGTTGAGGAGCGGTTTGTCAAAGCGGGAGAACTTATCAATCCCGGAATGCCCGTGGTACGAGTGGTAAATGCCGGTACGGTTAACATAACCGCAGGTGTGCCGGAGCGATACTCCGCCGACGTACGGGAGGGTACCCGCGTGCTTATGTCTTTTCGTGCGTACGGAGATATGAATAGTGAAGCCAACATCACGTTTGCCGGCAATATCGTCGATGCGGAGACGCGGACGTTTCCCATCGAGATAGAGCTGCCCAATCCGGAGCGCACGCTGAAACCTGAAATGGTTGCCGAACTGCAAATTCAACGCCGCACGATCGAGAACACCCTGGTGTTACCGCGAACTGCCATCGTGCGTGATGAATACGGCCCGAATGTTTTTGTTGTTCGTTCCGAAAACGGCAACTCCGTCGCGGATATTGTTCAAGTGAAAACAGGTGCGATGACGGGAGCATTGGTGGAAATAATCGATGGGCTGGTTCCGGGTGACGAAGTTGTAGTCTCCGGCCAGCGAAACCTCAATCAAGGCGACCGTCTTGAAATTTTACAAACCAAAAGTAGTGCAGAGTATACAGGTGCTGCGCGTGAAGAATCGATAAGACGATAAAATAATATGAAGCTTACTGAATTATCACTACAAAACCGTACGGCTATAGTAGTTCTAACCGCTATATTGATCATCGGCGGATTCGTCAGTTACCAAACTATTCCCAAAGAATCCAATCCATCGATCGAAATTCCTATATATACTATCACGACTATTTATCCGGGTATCGGACCGGCGGATATGGAGTCACAGGTAACGCAGCCGCTCGAACGTGAATTACAGGGTATATCCGGCGTCGATGAAATACGTTCCACAACGACCGAAGGATTCAGCAGCATTGTCGTTGAATTTGATCTCGATACACCGATGATGGAAGCGAGCCAGCGCGTTCGCGAACGGGTCGATCTTGCACGATCTGAATTGCCGGGCGATGCGGAGGATCCGATTATCAACGAATTCGATATTGATGATTTTCCGATAATGACGATCAATCTTTCTGCTGATTTTTCACTCTCACGTTTGACCAAGATTGCCGAGCTGCTGGAAGAAGAACTTGAAACCATGAGAGGAGTTCGTGAGGTTGAACTGATCGGCGGGCTCGAACGGGAAGTGCAGGTCAACGTCGATCATAACGCGCTCAAGGGGTATAACGTATCGTTTCAACAAATTATCGGTGCAATTCAGGGGCAAAATGTTACTATACCCGGCGGCACTATTGATGTTGAGCATTTGAGTTACCTGCTCAGAGTAAGCGGAGAATTTACCGATCCGGGCGAGATTGAAAATTTAATTGTGGCGGTTCCGGTGGGCAGCGACGACGGCGGAAGTTCATCTCGAGGGGTTGTATATATACGTGATCTTGCCGAGGTGCTGTTTGGATTTAAAGATCGGGAGAGCTACTCACGGCTTACCATTTTACAGGAAGTTGATGAGAACGGTGATCTGATTGCGGTACCCCGCGAGGATATCAATGCGCAGCAGGTGGTCAGCTTACAGGTAAAGAAAAGGCCGGGTGCAAATATACTTGAAACGGCCGGTGATGTGTTTGAGGCGCTCGAAGGTTTTCCATTTCCCGCCGGTACGCAGATAGTTATAACCGGTGATGAGAGCGAAGAAATCGAGATACTCATTAACGATCTTGAAAACAGTATCATAATGGGAATGATGCTGGTTGTACTTGTGCTGGTGTTCTTTCTCGGTATAAGGAATGCATTGCTGGTGGGTACTGCCGTGCCGTTATCGATCCTTATCGGTTTTATTATTTTCCAGTTATTCGGTTATACAGTTAATTTTGTGATTTTGTTTAGTTTAATCATTGCGCTCGGTTTGCTCGTTGACAATTCGATCGTTATGGTCGAGAATATTTATCGATGGCGTGAGCGCGGGTATGACCGTTTCGAAGCATCACGACAAGCCGGTGATGAGGTCGGCTATGCACTCCTCGCGTGTACCGCAACATTAATAGCCGCATTTGTACCGATGCTGTTCTGGCCCGGGATTATAGGCAGGTTTATGGGGTATCTTCCACAAACGTTAATAATCGTCTTGTTATGTTCACTCTTTGTCGCATTAGTTCTTTATCCGACATTAACTGCTTATTTTGTCCGTTTAGAAAATGAACCGAAACCGAAACGACCCAGATTATTCCGCCTGCTGGTCGTTGCGGGCTTTTTTATTGTGGCTGTCATGGTCGGCCTCGGAAATCCCATTACACTTTTTGTGTTGATCCTTGCGGCATTCCTATTCATCGTTACATACCGGTTTGCGGTCAAACCACTCTCGTTCATTTTTCGGGGGAGAATATTACCTGCAATAATTGAACAATATAAACACTTTCTGCAATGGATGCTTGAGCGTGATTACTCGGTGAAGCGCGCTTACCTTCGAAACACGGCGAGTCTTATTAGTTTAACGGCGGGTGTATTGCTGCTCATAATCGGAGGTATTGTTTCTGTTGTTTCTCAGGCCTCGGGTCTGGTACTGCTTATTCCCGGATTTGCAGCTCTCGGTATCGGTTTGCTCGGCGTCATTATCCACACCCACGAAGCATTATTTCGCGGCGGTAAGGTTACTTTTTATAGCGGTATCG
>SKXH01000149.1 GCA_007128495.1 Bacteroidota bacterium | reverse complement strand
CATAAAAAGTGCACACGGTATCATACCGACTCCCGCACCTGCAACAATGGAGATACTTCGCGGCTATCCGGTTGTGTTTTCGGACGTTCCCGCTGAACTCACTACCCCCACCGGTGCGGCAATAATAAAAACGCTCTCCCGCGGGATACTCACTATGGAAACAATCACCATCGATCGAATCGGATACGGTTCGGGTACAAAACGCTTCGAAAAACTCCCGAACCTCCTCCGCATCGTCACCGGCACTATACGGTCTGTAGAATCTGAAGAAGACATCACTGTCGTCGAAGCAAACATCGACGATATGAATCCCGAAATTTTCCCGTATGTTATCGAGAAGCTCATATCTTCCGGAGCGCGGGATGCATTTATCACCCCGGTGATCATGAAAAAGGGGCGGCCGGCCTCAATGATAACTGTGTTATGCACCACCTCTTCACTGGATAAAATTATCAAAACCCTGCTTGCCGAAACCACAACTCTTGGCGTCCGCTACCGGCTGATGCAACGAAAGATACTCACCCGGAGCGAGAAAACGGTTGAAACCGAATTCGGTCCGGTCAAAATGAAAACCGTTGAGGCGGACGGCCGCAAGTATACAAAGCCGGAGTTTGAAGAATGCAAACGTATCGCGGAAGAATATTCACTCTCCCTGATCGAGGTGTACCGGCGGCTGGGAAAACAATAAATGAATATGTTCCTGTTAGAAGAAAAAAGTTGATTTCGTTATTGTTTGGTATTTTAAAAGGAAAAACTATTATTTTGCATCCATTTCTCCCCCCCACCGCTTTGATTTTCCACTCTTTCGCTGTATTTTATACCCATGGAACCGACACTTGCCAACGTATCATTACCGCTTCCGTTCGACCGGCTGTTCACGTACACCATCCCGCCGGAGCTGGCGGAGACCGCCGTCCCCGGCGCCCGCGTGATGGTTCCTTTCGGGAAAAAATACAAGATCGGCTATATAGTCGAAAAGCCCGAATCCACAACGCTTACTACACTGAAACCGGTTAAGGACGTACTTGACCCGACTCCCATATTTACCGACGATATGCTTACACTCTGCCGGTGGATCGCCGAATATTATATGGCACCGCTCGGTGAAGTACTACGGAGTGCAACCCCCTCGGGCTTGATCGGCGAAAGCAAACGAACCGTCCGGATGGAAAAAAACCCTTCCCATAATGTAATTGAAGAATGGCGAAAAAAAGCACCGCGGAAGGCGGCTATCGTACATACTCTGCAGGATCGAAAAGAACTGTCGATAGCGCAATTGCAAAAGATTACCCGTTTTGAAAATATCTACTCTCCTATAAATGAACTTGTAAAAGATAAATATGTATCGGTTTTCGATATGCTTCCGCGGACGGAGATCAAACCGAAGACGGAATCATATATCCGGTTAAACACACGCGATCACAGCACCGATGAGATTCATTCATACCTCGAGCAACTCGACGGAAGGGCAAAAAAACAAACGGCAGTATTAGAAACACTCTTAGAAAAGTATAAAGATACACCGGTTCATGAAAAAGAATTGCTGCAAAAAGCGGCCACATCGAGAAGTGTGTTGAAGGCGCTTGCCGATCGCGGACTAATCCGCCTCGAAAAACATACCGTGTCACGGGAAGAGTTCGAAGCAGGCGAGCCACCCGATGAACTCGATCTAACCTTTCATCAACGAGCGGCATTGAATATGATGCACGATGCACTCGATGCAGGCAAACATCAGACATTACTCTTGCACGGTATTACCGGCAGCGGTAAAACACAGGTATACATCGAATCGATCCATCACGCACGGAAAGCGGGGAAGCGGGCGATCGTGCTCGTCCCGGAAATATCGTTAACGCCGCAGATCGTCAGCCGTTTTCGCGGTCACTTCAAAGATGACGTGGTGGTTTTTCACAGCCGGCTTTCCGAAGGAGAGCGCTACGACGGTTGGAAACGTGCACGCGACGGCAAAGCATCTATCGCGATCGGACCGCGCTCGGCGATATTCGCACCGCTTGAAGACCTCGGCCTCGTCATCGTCGATGAAGAGCATGAAGCATCGTACAAACAATTCGATAGTACGCCGAGATACAATGCACGCGACGTAGCGATCATGCGGGCACACTTCAACAATGCCGTGGTATTGCTGGGCTCGGCTACGCCGTCCCTTGAATCGTACAACAATGCGCTTGCGGATAAATACCGGTTGATCGAATTACCTGAACGGATCAACACATTTCCGCTTCCGAACGTTGAGATCATCAATATGCGCGAGGAACGAAAAGAAATACGGGAGAAAAATCCCGGCACATCGACGTCGGTCTCCCGTCTGCTGCGCGATCACATAAAACAACGTATCGAAAAAAAAGAAGGGATAATATTATTACAGAACCGCCGCGGTTTCTCGCCATACCTTGAATGCCTGGACTGCGCCCACATCGAAGAATGTTCGGATTGCAGCGTCACGATGACCTATCACAAATTCAAAAAGCATCTCCGGTGCCACTACTGTGGCAAGATCCGCAGACCGCCGGATATGTGTCCGAGGTGCAGAGGGATCCGTCTTGTCTATCAGGGTTTCGGAACGCAGCGCGTTGAGGAGGAACTGCAAGTGCTCTTCCCGGAGGCACGAATCGCCCGCATGGATCTCGATTCGACAACACGCAAAGGAGCACACAACAAAATACTCACAAAGTTCGGGAGCGGAGGTTACGATATTCTGCTTGGCACACAGATGGTCGGTAAGGGACTGGACTTCGACCGCGTGACGCTCGTGGGTGTGATCTCGGCGGATACACAATTATTGCTGCCGGATTTCCGGTCTTCCGAACGAACTTTTCAGATGCTCACACAGGTTGCAGGCAGAGCGGGAAGAAGTGTAGTTGAAGGGGAAGTTATTATTCAAACCAACTATCCGGATCATTACAGCATTAAACACGCTACCACACACGACTTCAAATCGTTCTTCGAAGAGGAAATGTCGAAGCGCAATGAAACGCAATGGCCGCCGGTAACGCGACTGGCATTGATCGAGGCGCGATCGGAAAATGAGCTCGCTGCATCGACGGCGCTTGAAACTATTCACACGAAGCTGGTCAAGTCGGTTCCCGATAACTTTATCGTGCTCGGTCCATCGCCTGCTGCGCTTGCGCGGGTAAAGAATTTATTCCGCTATCATATTATCATTAAAACTCCCAAGCAAACCGATCCGGCAGGAAAAAT
>SKXH01000024.1 GCA_007128495.1 Bacteroidota bacterium | reverse complement strand
TTACCTCCTGCAAAATCGCATTATCGAACAGATTAAAAAACCGGGGTATACGAGACCGGTAAATTGAATATCCGTTGATCTCAAGTCCTCTTCCGTGTTCACCCATCGACTGTACATCGAGAATCCAGAGGGAGTTTATATCGTTCACGCCCGTGCTCAGGTGCGTCAGATTTCTGCTCCAGTGGTTATAGCCGGGCACAAGCCGTTCATAAAGCCCGAGTGCATCCCGCAGAGTACCGATCTCGGTATGCAGCTCCGCTATCGACGCTTCAAGCTGATCGACCTCAACCGCCTGCCTCTCTTTGAAATCTATCTCCCGCTCTGCCCGGTTGATGGTACTTTGCTGCATAGGGATCTGTGCCGCAAAAAATACCGTCAGCACAAATAAAAGAATCATAGCGGCATAACCGTGCCAGGCCAGTTTAAATACATTTTGTTCCGCCATCATATATGACGGAAGCAAATTGCTCGGATACAGATCGGGATGTTTCGGCTCGAGGGTTTTCCATGCCGTCGCTATCGGTATTGCGTATTCCGACAGCTCGTCGCCGCTTTCAGGAGATATTGAACTCGTGTCAAGTTCGGGATAATTAATGTAACTGACATCGGAGATCGAGAATCTTTCCTTAAAGAAACCATGCAGCCCGAACCGCTGTGCATCGCCGGCAAGTATAATCCGGTCGAGATGATGAATTCCGATGTTATCCTGTTCGAGCGAAGCGCGCGAGTAGATGGTATTTTGCAGGTTCGGCGATTCTATGCCTTCGGCAATGACCGGTGCAAAATGCTGATACTCGTTTCCCCGCATAAAAATGAGCCGGGTAAACTCCTGCGCAACATACACGATAAGCGTGTGCTCATCGCTGTCGAACTGGTAGTTCAACCGGACCGAGTTCATAAGGGCAACTTCAGCGGTGTCAATGACGGGTATACGCGGCGGCCGCTTACCCATTGATGATTGCGCATCGGAAATAAGGTTCGCGAGGTTCACCCCGTCTTCCCGGACGATACATATCAAGCTGCCGGTACCGGTCTCGAGAATTGAAACGGCGTCTTCCTCGGGCACGACCGAACGCATAGTGCCAAGTTCCTGGAGAACGCGCTCTTTTAACTTCTTCCCCGAAAGACCGAAATCCGTTTCGAGGACATGATAATCGACCGCCGGTTCGGTAACGGCATAGGAGACGGTAAATATCTCATCTCCGAGACCTGATAATAAATCCCGAATTACACTTTCGTTGGTGATCGATTCGCCGCTCTTTTCTTCACCCGGACCGGGTTCCGTGCCGATATCAGAATCGAGATCGAAGGATGTAGACTCCGACGAATCGAACGACAGGTCTTCGAGACTGGATTCAGGTTTTATCTCATCCAGCTTGTTTACAAGACGCACCGTCTTGTAGTCGATTAACTGTATACCTTCTTTTGTCTTATCGAGACTGACATATTTCAGGTCCAATCCGTCGACAAATAATCCAACAGCACGCTTTGCTTTCGCCGGGAGCAATGGCATATTTATTTACATCTCCTGATTGTAATTGTCTTGTAATTAATTATTTAATACGACGTTTGCTTCATTTGCATCAATTGTTGCAGCCGCCGTTTATTATTGGCAAAGCTCATCGCGGTTTCGAGCGATATTCTTTTTTGCAAATATAATCTCCGTAGATCCTGCTCGAGCGTCATCATTCCGATATCGTTATTTTCGGAGATCATCTGGTAAATTTCGCCGATGTTGTTATTCTTAATTGCCGCGCGTACCGACGGTGTGCAGACCAGAACTTCCTTCGCCATAACCCGCTTACCGTCCAGACTCGGCACGAGTTTCTGTGACACGATCACTTTTAAAACGTCCGCCAGGCGCAGACGGGTACGCTCTTTTTCCATTGGATCCATTTCACCGAGTATACGGTCGATACTTTCGACAGCAGAGCTCGTATGCAGTGTTGAGAATACCTTATGACCGGAGTCGGTTATTTCGAGTCCGGTAGATATCGTATCGGGGTCGCGCATCTCGCCTATGACGATTATATCGGGATCCTGTCGTAAACACTGCACCACGCCTTCTTTAAACGAACGCGTATCGCGGCCGACCTCGCGATGACGAACGATGCACTTGTCTGATGTATGCACGTACTCAATCGGCGATGCAATGATAACAATATGTCCTTCCACCTGATGGTTGTTCGCATCGATGATGCTGTCAAGTGTCGTACTTTTACCGGATCCGGTAATACCGGTTACGAGAATCAAACCCGATTTGTCGTGTGCGAGGTTGAATATCTTGGTTACACCCGGATGAAATTCAAGCTGTTTATACGGAAATATCGTCGGGTTGATAAGCCGCATATTCAATGCAAGCTGATCCAGATCGTAATACGCGTCCGCACGGAAGCGGTAGGATTCGTCACCATCGGTAATGGTATACGAGAAATCGAGATTTCTTTTGACGTGTAAAGTCGATCGCTGCTGGGCAACGAGCCGCGCCTGAATGAGCACGCTCATCTCATCGTTTGTAAACGAGCCGATCGTCTTATCAGGTCTCTTATTACCGTAAATACGGTACCAGACATACCCCTGACCTCCATGCCCCCCCATATCGATGTCCGATGCATTATTCTCGAACATTCTCATGAGTAAAAAATCCATGTACTTGCGAAGGGACTGCTGGATGTGAACAAAATTCTTGGAGACCTCATCCATGATTTCGGAGATCGCCATATGGCGTTCAATTCCAACGGCACTTTTCGGTATCTTTGCTGTTAACTGCTGTAAAAGCGAACGCACCTGTTGAATATTCGGTACACTGGATGCTGACGGCGATCGAACTGTCGATTCCGCGGTCGGTTGTGCTGTTTGTGTTTCAGACATAATTACGACAATCAGTAAAATTTAGCGCAATATATAGATTTATTCATTAAAGGTCAAGATAAAATTGAAAATCATTATTTATACCTATAGTGCATATATCGTTACAATTTCTGTTCGCGGTACAAACCGGGAAAATTAAAAATCCGGTATCCTGATGTTTTCCCACCAACTTATTATGCGGGGGGTCATTTTCTTACCGCCCGGAAAATAAAGGGGACGATGACCTGCCTGGTTCAATCTTTCATCATAACGAAACCGTTTGCTGAACCCGTTTCCATTGGAACTTTGAATTCGACCAAAACCGTCCGGTTCACGAACGATTACGCTGCCCCATACATCCAGGACGGGATCCGTAT
>SKXH01000065.1 GCA_007128495.1 Bacteroidota bacterium | reverse complement strand
CGTACTGTCGACGCCTACCCTGCATTTGGTTCGATAGATGTGTTCGGCGCGCATAGATTGATATATACCGGGACCTCGACACTTATTTCGGTCAACGCCGATGTGCGGTACGCCTTCACGGATCGTGATATCGTAACGACACAAGCATCGATCCGGTATACCAATAATGATAGCTTTGAATTGTCCGTACCGTATATTGCGCCGGTGGAAGTTTCGGCAATGTATACACGTGAATATCCGTTTGGTTTGAGGGCTTCGGCAGGATTTGAGTTTTTGTCATCTCGTCGTGCTGCGTATCTAACAGGCGATTCGAATGCGCTCGATACCGTTGTAAATTTGAATCTTGACGTTCAATATCAATTTCATGATATTATGGGCGTCTATATGAAAGTCGATAATCTGTTAGATCAATCATATAAGCGGTATTATATGTTTCCCGCGCGGCCGTTGTATGTTGAAGGCGGTATACAAATTTCTTTTTAAACATATTCTTACAGGAGGGAATACCATATGCCCGATCTCAATTTAAAAGATGAAGAGGAATTCTCCAGCGAGCGCGGGGGCGGAAATCCGCAAAGACCGCGTAAAACTAAATTTCATAGGGGCGGAGGGGGCGATCATACAAACAAAATTTTGCTGGTAGCCATTGTTGTGCTCATTGTACTCGGTGTGGTGTTGTTGAATCAGTTCGGTGTTGTTAATCTTTGGGGTACGAGCGATACGCGGGTGACGGTCGATTTGCCGCCGTTGGAAGAGGAAGTAGTAGATCCTTTACCCGAACCGCGTGAACCTGAATTTACTCCGGTGCCAGATGAACCCGAAGAAACCGATGTTGCCCCGGAACCGGATCCCCGTGAACTCGATGAACCCCGGCAAGTGATACCAGCCGGAACCGGACAATTTACTGTCCAAGTTTCTGCCTGGCGGGGACGAGCGAATGCTGAAAGACAAGCGCAGCTCATCCGTGAAGCTGGAAAAGAGGCGTTTTTAGATGAAACTACAAGAAACGGGACTACCTGGTATCGGGTCCGGATCGGTCGTTATCAAACTTACCAAGAAGCTGAAGATGCTGCAAGCAGTTTCCAACTGCTCCTTGAAGACGGCTGGTGGGTTACCCGGATTAACAACTAATTATATTAATTATTGCAGGGATTTTAAGTAAGGAGCTATTATGGATTATCTTTCGATTGTTGCACGCGGCGGTTGGTTGATGCTGCCGATTTTTATTTGTTCTTTGATTGCGGTTTTTATCATTGTTGAACGATTTCTAGTCCTGAGACGTGCACGTATGGACGTCGGGCAATTTATGCTGAAGATAAAAAGCATTTTGCATCGTGGTGACGTGGAAGGTGTCAGGAACTTTTGTTCACAAAAAGAATCGCCGCTTGCACATATTCTTAAAAAAGGGATTTCCAAATACGATGAGGGATGGGATAAAGTAAAAGAAGCAATCGAGAATCAAGGGAAAAAAGAAATCTTTAACCTTGAGAGACGGTTGAACGTGCTCGGTACGATTGCGGGGCTCGCGCCGCTCATCGGTTTTCTTGGAACGGTAACCGGTATGATACTTGCATTTATGAATATCGAAAGTCTCGGCGGGAACGTCAACCCATCCGATCTTGCAGGCGGTATCTGGCAGGCATTGATGACGACGGCATTCGGTCTCTCGGTCGGTATTATATCTTATGGATTTTATAACTACTTTGTGACGCGGGTCGGCAGGTTTGTGCATGAACTTGAAATGACTTCGACCGAGTTTCTTGAAATATTAAAAGCCGGTCCGGATGCGGAAGGTGGGCAGCGGCAGCGTGCACAACAACAGCAACGCCGCACTACCGATCCGGTCTATGAGGAAGATTATTTTAAAGAGAAAGAGGGATCGTAATGAAGTTCAAGACAGATAATAAACTGCTGTCAATGTTCAGCTATGCATCGCTGACGGATATTGTATTTTTGTTGTTAATATTTTTCCTGTTGTCTTCGTCGTTTGTTATACAACCGGGCATTAAGGTGCAATTGCCGCATGCAGAAACCGGCGAACCGCAAACCGAACGTCAGGTTACCATTACCGTGACTGAAGGCGGAGAAATATTTTATAATAATGAGCGGATTGCATTGAGTGATCTCGGATCGCGGTTGCTTCCGGTGATAGAACAGGATCCTGAAAATGTTATCATCATACAGGCAGATAGAACGGTGAGTCTGCAAAATACAATCGAAGTTATCGATATTGCTAAGGCGGTCGGTGCAACACGTTTCAATATCGCAACCGAACCGTTAAGACGTTAGGAGGAATACTGTGGAGAAAGAAAAATTAAAAGGTTGGATTGGAACCATAGTCATTCACGGGATAGTCATTATTCTGTTTGCGATGATGCGGGTTTCGCTCGACCCCGAACTACCCGAATTTGTTGAAGTATCGTGGGGTGCGGCTATCCAGCATGAACCCGCACAACCTGCAGAACAGCCGCAGGTAACCCGTGCCGAACGCGAACCTGTTGTCGCTGAACGTGAAGAAGTCGCTGCGACTGAAAGGCCGGTCGAGCTTCCCGAGCGCAGGGAATTACAGCAGGATGATGATATTATACGTTTACCCGAGCGCGACCGCGTTGACATTGCGCAGCAAATGACACGTGAACGGCAGGAACCGCAGGATGAAGTACGCGACCGGCGTGAACGGGATGCAGGTGCCATACTCGGTGAGCGTGAACGGTTTCAATTACCTGTACCCGATGATGCAACGGGCGAGTCACCCGCAGTTACCGGTACATCTCCCGAACAACGGGATACCGACCAGGATATTTCCTTCGCACTTGAATGGGAAGGAGACGTTACCCGTAAAAAGGTGAGCGGTACAATACCGGAATATCCGCCGGGTGTGAACGTTGAGGCGGTCATACGACTACGGGCCACGGTGTTTCCCGACGGTACGGTAAAATCGGTCCAGCCGGTACAACGGGCTAATCCGCGGCTTGAAGATGTTGCGCAATCTGCCGTTCGTTACTGGCGTTTCGAACCATTGGGCAGAAACCATCCGCAGGTTGAACAGGATTGTTATATCACATTTCATTTTACACTGCAATGATTTTATTCGAACATTCTATCTTCTACCAATTGGCAGAGTATGTGTGCTGCGGTGATGTGTCCTTCCTGTATACGCTGGGTGTCTTTTGAAGGAATGATAATTGAATGATTGCAGAGCGTGAGTAAATCCCCACCATTTCCCCCCAGTAATCCTACGGT
>SKXH01000269.1 GCA_007128495.1 Bacteroidota bacterium | reverse complement strand
TCTTTTAATCTTGAGATAATATAAAGATAGCCGAGCAGTATACCGACGCGGAACGCGCCGGAAACAAGATTGAATCCGAGCGCGTTTTGTTCGACATCGAACAACGCAGTAGCTGCAAATAACGGCGTCACAAAAAACAACAGCAAAGCAATACCGAATGCCACCAGAAGCGTTAACGCAGTACCGAGTGCACTTGCTCCCTTCGATTTCTGTTTCTTTTCCTTAAATCGCTTTCCTTCCGCTTCGGCTTTTTTACGCTGTGCTTCCTCATCATCCTCGCTCGCAATATCAGCCGAAAAATTCAACGTCTTGATACCGATGGTCATCATCTCGACCAGCGCAATAAAACCGCGGAGTATCGGTATATTCCACGACGGATGTCTCACCGTGATGGGAATTTTTTCCTCTTCCCGCTTCGTGATCGAACCATCTTTCCGCCTGACTGCCGTTGCAACACGGTCGGGTGACCGCATCATAACTCCTTCGATCACCGCCTGTCCGCCAACCTGAATCGCCGGATTATTCGTAATTTGCTGCTGTTTGTTCATATACTGACACTTAAAAGATTGTAAACTATTAATATAATGAATATCGGAGATTTTCTCTATATTATATCCAACAAATGTTGTGATTGTTTGGTTTATACCATAATTTTGCCAAATTATAAATTAGGGATGTTTTTCGGAGGTGCCTTTTCTTGTAAGAGGTCGCTCATTTATCCTGTCTTCCAGGCGGAAAAATCCCCGCAACGCTCTGGCAATGATCAGCCGGATCGGTTCCGGCGGCCAGGGAATTACCCGGCGGTTTACGAAGAAAACTTCCGTCAGTCCGGACTTTCTGCCGAGAAGTAAGTCTGCCGCGGTCTTTCCGTTCAATTGAGCCATTGAAACTCCATGTCCAACGCAACCGAGACTGTATACCGCACGTTCATCACCGATATATCCGAGAGCGGGCGTTAAATCTACCGGCACCGAGACCGGTCCGCACCAGGAATGCGTATGCTCAACATCAGCTAAATGCGGGAACAACACCCCGGTGTGTTCACGTAATTCACGAACGATGCCGGTATCGGGATCCGGATCAATAGTTTTGCCGTAAGGGATCGCGACATTGCCTCCTCCCATTAACAGCCGGTTATCTTTTGTAAGCCGGTAGTAATGTACAAGATTCCTCGAGTCTTCGATACCTTCACGGCCGCTCCACCCGATCGGTTCGAGTTCGGCATCGGTAAGCGGGCGTGTGAGTGTTATGTGAGTGACAACCGGTACTTGTTTTCTCCTTAGAGCAGGGATTTGAACCGAATAGGCATTGGCCGCGAACATAATCTTTTGTGCTTTGATCGTTCCCTCCGGTGTGTTAACGGAAACGGTTGGACGCAATTGCACTTCCATTGCCGGCGACTGCTCATATATTTGCACTCCACGGTCAAAGCATAATCGTTTCATCTCCCGGGCAAACTTTACCGGGTGAAATAATCCGCAGCGTCGTTCAAACCAGGCACCGTAATACACATCCGAATGTATCCGCTCCCTTAGAGCATCACGATCGATCCACTCGATACCCTGTAACCCAAGTTTTTCCGCGAGGGCTATTTCCTTTTGAATATCCTTTGCATACACCGGTGTCGTTGCAACACGTAAAAAGCCGGGGAATTCAAACTCGCAGTCAAGCGCATGTTCTTCGACCAACTCACGCGTATAATCCACGGCGCGCTCCATGTAGTGATGCGCTTCCTTTGCCCGCCTCGGGCCGAACCGGAACCGTGTCAATGAAAGTGTGAAGCCGAATAATGTCATCACAAATCCGGCATTGCGGCCGCTTGCACCGTATCCGATCACTTCCGATTCGAGAAGAACAACCTGCAAAGAAGGATCGATCTCTTTCAGATTATATGCAGTCGATAATCCGGTATAGCCGCCGCCGATGATAACAATATCGGCGGTTCGATCACCGCGCAATGGTTCATCCGGCTGAATGTCGACGGTTGAAAGCCAGTAACTCTTATCTTTATAATCTGTCATATTTTTATTGCAGATTCTTTGTTAAATTTTTTCCACGCAACTTTTACTAACAACGGCTGACGTTTTAGCGGCTTTTTGCTTTTTATTTGCTCCGTCCATTTTTCCTCAAGTTGTTCGGCTTGACTAAAACATCCGGTTGTAAATTCTTTTCTCTTTGATCGATCAATCGACGATGCATCCCGAATGAAATTATCCTGCGTTCGATATAATTCATCCGAAGAGAGCGATCTATAAAATTCATAGTCCCGAAGCGTCAGGCGGTGAAATACCTCGTGTTTCCACCAGAGCGAGGCGCTGTCGAAACGATCGCACGGTTCGGGACCGGTATCCGGAAGTCCTCCTTCAAACCAGACCGGTTTAAAAAGAGAGATACACGGTGCGGATGTTCCCGTCACCCAGATCTCGATATCATCTTCCGTCAACCGGACAATGAGCGATCCGGTGGATTGTGTATCCTTCCGTGCAGGACCCCAACCGGCATGTGCGCAGAGGGTTTTATTGAACAATCCCCCGAGAAACGACGCTCCGGTATCACTATTGTGATCGCGCAATATATTCATCATTGTTCCGACGGATATTTCTCCATTGGCAGCGGCTAACAACCCGGATGACCGCGCCTGACGTTGTTTGCTGCACGCTCCCCAGGTGAAAAGTTTATCGGAAAAACACTTTGCTACATCCGGCTTATTATTGTTACGGATCATACCACGTGAACGTGCTTGCCCGATAAAATTCTCCGATGCAATATCCCATTGTGAATTAATTGAAAGTACATTCGATATGGATCGATATTGTTCAACCTTTTTCGCAACCCATAAACGATCTATCGTTTCGAGTATATATGCCTCGTGTTTATCGGCAATGATAAATGAGTTATGATAATAAAACGAATGCCGGTAAGAGCAATTGCCGCCCTGGCCGTATGTTTCGAGAAGCGTAGTTATGGTATCGAGCGCATTGCGGGCGGAGTCTCCCCGTTCCAGACCGAGGCGAATAAGATCCATACCGGGAAGCCGCGGTTCTTTAACGGGCGGTACTTTAGAAAATATCGCCTGATTGCCGATGACGACACCGTGCTCATTTACTCCCATTTCCGCTCCCCACATCCAGAACGGGCGGCAGAGAAACACGGCGTACGTATGCTCAACCTGTGGGATCTCAATGTAGGTGCATTTCAGCGTCGAACCTCCCGGGTGATCCGCTGCAGGATGAAATTCGATATGCTG
>SKXH01000155.1 GCA_007128495.1 Bacteroidota bacterium | reverse complement strand
TTGTCTTTACGCTTCGTCCCGATTACGAGGAGTCCGGCGAACGAATACTCGACGGGATTCGTGACCGGTATTACAGCCGCCATTATGAGATAAATCTTGAGCCGTTGAGCGAGCAAGAAACCGCAAAATTGATCGGCAATTATATCGATATGACGCAGTTGCCGGTAACGATTCGGGGTTTGATCACGGTTCGTTCACTCGGGAATCCGTATTTTATAGAGGAAGTGATTCAATCGTTCATCGACGAAGGAGTTCTTGAATATGATAACGGAGGGGTAAGCGTTTCGCGTCGCGTCGATCGTTTGTCTATACCCGAAACTATACAGGATATGCTCGCTGCACGCGTCGATCGCCTTAACGAGAATACAAAATCGGTTTTAAAAGTTGCATCGGTGATCGGTAGATTATTTAACAGGAATATCCTGGAGGAAACCGTCGACCCGAATATACACGTATACGAACACCTCGATGTTTTGGAGAAGCTCCGGCTGATCAATAAGGACCGGGTAACCGGAGAAAGTGAGTATCAATTCAAACATGCGCTGCTGCACGAAGTTGTGTATGATTCAATCCCGTATAACAGACGTAAAGAAATTCATATGCGTGTTGCGCGTGCGGTTGAAAAAGAGTATGCAGACCGGCTGCCGGAGTATTACGGTGTGTTGGCATATCATTACAGCAGCGCCGGGGAACCGACCAAAAGCGAGGAGTATCTCCTTAAAGCAGGCGAATTAACGCTTAAAACCGCGGCATCGCATGAGGCCTTACATTATTTCCAAGAGGCATTAAAGCTCTATTTAAAGAGTGCAGGCGATAAAGCAGACAAAGAAAAAATTGCCCGTCTTGAAATGAATATCGGTATTGCTCTGCAAAACAAAGGGCACCTTGTCGACTCGGTGGTACATTTCGAGAATGCGCTGGAGCATCTCGGACAAAAAATATACCGGACAACATTCAGACAGAACGCTCATTTACTCCGCGATGTTCTCGGACTGTTACGAAAAGTTTATATTCCGCTCCGACGAAAGAAAAATCCTCCCGCAGAACGGGATGTAACTATATTTTATCTTCGCCATAGAAAAGCAAATGCGCTTGCTAACTTTGCGCCGCACAGCGCTTTTATGGATCTCTTCGGCGCGATTCGATCTTATTTATCGTTTAGGATTACGAACAAAGAAGCATGCGAGGTGTATGCCATTGCCGCCTCTTTGTTTTCTTTTAGCGGTATCTCATTCTCTATAGGTGCTAAATTCTTAAGAAAAGCAAAACAATTTAAACATGATGATGTTCGCGCCTTACTCCTTTTAAAATTTCTTGAGAAATTGCATAATGCCTTATCGGGCAACTGGAAAGATTCATATCCGGTAGATGAAGAGCTTGTCGAATCGGCTTTGTATAAGGGAGAATTCTACTTTACGACCAATTATTTGAGTTGGTCGCTCTATATTATTCTCGCGAGCGGAGATTTTACCTACGGCCGTCGACTTATGCAGCTCCAGAAGACCATCTCCGATGCGTTTGATTTTGAATATGGTCGATTGTGGAAAAGACACTTTGACATGAATTTGAACATGAAGATGCGCAATTATCCCGAAGCCATCAATGCGGCCGATGAGTGCTGTGTGATAGCGGAGACTATATCTCTCTATACCTGGAAAATCGGACTGTTAGGTCAAAAAGCCGAAGCACAAATATACTCAGGTGATATCGAAGGTGCACGTGATACATTACACAGAGCGGAGGATTATTTAGCAGAAGCGGGGAGAGTGGCGCCTATGCTTCGCTGTCACTATATCCGGTCGCGGTTTATCTATGATGTGTATATATATGAACAGGTACTCAAAACATCTTCCGGTGATTATAGCAGGAGAGAACTTAAAAAGTTGCGCAGCAATGCATACAAGAGCGGCAGAGAAGCTATAAGTATATCGCAGTACGTTGCTGAAATGAAAACAGCGTCATTGATGATTATGGGAAGATTACTCTGGATAGACGGAGCACATAAAAAATCAATGAAATATTGGAATGAGAGTATTGCAACCGGTAAATCATTGGGCGCCCGTTATGAACTCTCACAAACATATTTCGAGATAGGGAAACGACTTCTCCAGAGCGGAGATTATCATAATCAATTAAGCAGCGATACACCGGACGAATATTTCGCTAAAGCCCGGCAGTTGTTTGAAGCGATGGATTTACAGGAGGATCTAAGTCTTCTGAACGAAATACAGAGTCTTAAACCGTAATTATTATGATCATACTACAAATCTGATATTGCTGCTTTTACTATCCCCATAACGAAAAGCAGGTGCGGGATTTGGTACTCTGTTTGGGTGAGAACGGGTCGAAAGTGCTGGTGCGCGGTTTAGCGTATTCAACTTTGCACGGACATCCAGCGCGAAACCCCGTTAAGATGGTTGCCCGGGGAACTTTAAGCTAACGTTGTTCGTTAAACACTATAAGTAAAGTACGATAAGTATATGTAAATGGTTATCCGGCCGAAAAATCAGTATAGAAAAGAGGAAAGAAATGAGGAGAGCAGATCGGAAAAAAGCTAAAAGCCGGACTGATGCGGACGCGGAATTCATTGGATACCAGAAATCATCATGGGGAGTTAATGTGCCATTATACAACATTATTGTCAAGGAGCATCCATTATACGGTTCTACCGTTACCGAAGCGACCTTACGTAAATATAAGTTGCGCATTCCAGCGGGCCCGCCTAAAATAAATATTCGATAGGATACATCACGCTTGTTCAGATTAACTTTCGCCGGCGAGGGAAATAGTTTCACCCTCGATCATACCACTTTTTAGGTAATGTTATTGACTTTCACAAAATATGTTGTTAGATTCCGCCTTAACTAAAGTTGCACCAATATTCGTTTTGCTTGACCTATCGTAAAACTAACTATAACCGGAACGCACCGTGCAGACCTATTACATTACCTGGTGGAATGTGGAGAACCTGTTCGATGTGCAAAAATCCGAACAGCGCCCCGACTATCTTCAAAGCCGGTTAAACAGGGAGTTGAAAGGGTGGAATCAAAAGGTACTGAACAAAAAACTGGCTCAGCTTGCAAAAATCATCGTGCAGCTTAATGCCGGCAAAGGGCCCGATATTCTGGGCGTGTGTGAGGTGGAGAACAAACCGGTTCTCACACAGCTTGTTGATAAACTATCCTCCCTGAACCGCAATTACCGCGTAGCCCATCACGATACCAGCGACTTGAGGGGTATCGACATTGCTTTTATTTATGATGCCGACCTGTTCGAACTTGA
>SKXH01000086.1 GCA_007128495.1 Bacteroidota bacterium | reverse complement strand
ATAGTTGACACCGAACACCTCGTCTCGGTTTTCATCCACCTTGCACCCGGAGCCGAAATCCCGGAACATCATCATCCTGTATATCACGAAAATATAGTAGTGCTTTCGGGTGAATTATCGCTCTGGCTGGATGATGAAAAATATACTATCCGTGCCGGAGATATTGTTTACGTCCCGGCCGGGACGATAATGCGAGGAAAAAACGAAGGGGATACCGATTTCACAGCGGCGGCAACATTTGCCAGCATCGGAAAAGAAGGACCGTTAATGGTACCCGGAAGACCGGAGGAATGAAGCGGTACGGGGCATTTATAATGTAAGTTGAATTCCGGGGATCTGTATGCACGAATGCAGCTTAATATTTTCAAGATGTGCGTGAAGCAATAATCTTCTCCTTTTTTTAAGTTTTCTAAAATATTTTGCTTGATTTATAAAAAATGTATCCCTATATTCCCGAAGTAGAGAAATCTAACCCGAATATGTAATCTAACCTGCCACATGGAAATGGAGCAGTGTTTTACTATGAATGCTGTTTGTAACCAGTTCTTGCCGGAATCTTTGGTTGTATGCAGAGCCGGAAATGTAAATTCATATCAATTACATTGTAAGGATTCATGCCATGAAAAGCTTTCCCTCTAATTTTGATTCCTTTTTTTACATACTGTAAGGTATCCGATTAGATGCCCGAACGTTGGGTGATGGCGCTATTCGGTATTGCCGGATTAGATGCTGAATCCAGCGTATAGATAGTTCACTTGTGGGCGGGAAAGATCCTCGCTCAGATGGGAACTACCGTTAAGGTGGAGTCCATCTTCATCGCACACAAAATTTTAAACGAAAGTTTATTTGAATGAAACGGTACTAACAAATAAAAATGCTAATCCAATATTATATATTCTATCAACATTAACATTAACTTAATAGTAAAGGAGGTAGTTATGGAATCATGTTACTCGCGTTATTGTCCATGGTTCATTTCCACGCGCTCATCGCTTGTGATTTTTATGTTGTTCGTTTTTCTTTGCAATATAAGTTATGCAGAAGAAAGGGAACGTGATCGGAAAATCACACGTTTATCTGAAAAGGTTGCAGCGTTAAAAGCAGGAGACACCTCGGTATTACAGCCGAACTTTTTAGGAAACCGGGATCAGCGTACTAAACCGGTTCTTGCGAAGTCTACCAGTACAGTTCAGATATTCTACATAATGCAGCGCTTTGCATTTGGAGACTGGCATGATGTGGAGCGAAACCTTGAGGTATTGGACGATGCCGGTCGGGTGATTGAAGATGTGTATCAAATATATGAAAATGGAGATTGGGTAAATGAGGATCGCTCTCTATATCAATATGAAGGCGCCAGTCCGTATCCGTCGGTAATGATCTGGCAGGAATGGGATGTTGATGAGAGTGATTGGGTTAATTTTGAAAGAGAATTTATAGAGTACGATAATCAGGGCAGAGAAACCGATCTAATATTCGAATATTGGGATGAGGAAGAGAATGAATGGATCCCATACGATAGAACTGTCATAACGTATACCGATGCCGGTGATTACCTGGAAATGCTCACTTATTATTGGGGGTTTGATGAATGGGAACTCATTGACCGTATGCAGTGGATTTATGAAAACGGTCGGTTAGTTCAGATAAATGAGGAATACTGGGATGGTGAAGAATGGTGGATTGAATTCCGCATCGTTTTTGAATATGATAACGATGGAAACAATATTCTCCAATTATATGAGTTTTATGACGACTGGGAGGATGAGTGGTTCCCGGAAATCCGCTATTTATATTCCTACGATGCTGCCGAAAATGAAATAGAGTCTATTTTGCAGTGGTGGGATGAGGATGAAGAGGAATGGCTGAGTTTTATGAGAACAACCTCGGAATATGATTCCCGTAACAATCTGATACAAAATGTATTTTATTCATGGACAGGTGAGGATTGGTTACCTTCAACTCGAATGAGTATGCAGTACGACGAAAACGACGAGTTGCAGATGATTCTGTTCGAGAGCTGGGCGGGAGACGAATGGAGATATTCAGAAAGAATTCTCTTTAGAGGTTTCGAGCCGGTGTATGTACTTGAAGATGAAGGATTACCGCTTCGTTTTGAATTGATGCAGAATTACCCGAACCCCTTCAATCCGGCGACAACAATACGATTTTCAATCCCCGAGCAATCAACTGTAATCCTGACGGTGTACGATGTATTGGGAAGAAAGGTAGCTATCCTGATTGACGAGGAATTACATGCGGGCACGTATTCACAGGTGTTTGATGCGAGCCATCTTGCAAGCGGGATGTATTTGTATCAGCTCCGGGCGGGGAATTATGTGGAGACGAAACGGTTGATTTTAATGAAGTAAAATGTAGTTTTGGTTTACGAATTATCTCCGGAGTGTTGAATACTACTATCACCCTCCGGAGAATTTAAAAAGAGTGCATTGAATTATTTAATAGTAACTATTCATAAATTCCGTAATGATTTTGTACAACGGGAGAGATATAATTAAAAAACAGGGGATATATCTGCTGACCTTCATTTCAGTGTTTACAGGCGGTATGATATATGTGCTCTGGCGGCAGGATACGGTCAGGTTTTTTAGCTGGCTGGATGCAATCGGGTTGTACCCTCCGGTGGAAACCATTCGCGCGTACTCGTTACCGCTCTATCCGTTAATTCCCGATTGGATTGTCTATTCATTACCTAATGGATTATGGGCATTTGGCTATGCATTAGTTATTGTGTATCTGTGGCGGGATAATAGTTCAAAAATTAAATATTTCTGGTATGCGACAATTCCGGTATTGGCAATAGGATGGGAGATGTCGCAGTACTTTGGTCTGATTACCGGCGTTTTTTGTTATAATGACCTGTTTTTTTCCTGTGCCGGTATCGGTATTGGTATGTTCATCGGGTTCAATCATAGTAAGGAGATAACCAAATGAGAAACTCAAAAGTGTTATCATTTATATCGGTTATATTATTAGGAGCATTTATTCTTTTATCTATAGGAAGTGATGATTTTCCTGTAGAGGCTGCTCAATTATTTCCTATTTTAGCCCACGATGTTGTATTTATTTTATCATACTTTGGATTCGGGCTTGTAAAATATTATGCTGGATTAAGAGATAATCATCAATTATTAGGTGTAAATGTTCTTGTAAATGATTTACGAACTGGCGTGAACCAGGAAAGAATGAGTGTTATCGATTCTCATGGTAGATTTAATGGAGAATCGAAAAATGAGTTAAGTAGAAGCAAGAATGGTTCTCTCGAAACAACCGAAATTGACACTTTTACAATTATCGGTTCGTATGAAAATGGACTCCGACACGGCTGGCATGAGTATTTCTTACCCGACGGCTCACTTTACGATAGGGTATATTACAAAGCGGGAAGAAGAGCAGATCCTCCGGGGAACGATGGACCTGCTTCATCAACTTTTGAAACCGTCTCACAAGCTTCGTCACAAATCCTCAGTTTTGATATTCTCGAGCAGGAGAGTCCCTGGTTCATGTTCAAGATGAAAGCATATGGATACGATCCGGAGAGTATAAAGGATTTTATGGCTGCACTGCAATCCCGCATTATATTTCATGCACCATGGTCGGAGGCAGATTTTACCGATGCATTCAGAGAGTCGGTAGAAGATGTGAGAGGGAACGATACGTTATTAGTCCGTCTATATGAATTCATAAATACAATTGAAGGCCTGCTACACTTAAGGAACTTTGAGCTTCGCCTTGCCATTTTCGATCGATACCTCGGTAATGGAGAATCGACATACGAAATTCTTCAAGAACATTATCCTGAATTTCTCGATCAACTCCTTGCCTTTATCAGCGAAGACGCATTAAAAGAATTCGTGGATGACCTTGATGATAGAATGGATAATGAGGGTCCGATCAATCTAAATGATCCGGATTATATTCAACTAATCGATGAACTTATGGTCGATATACTTAATAATATGTTTGAATCGTTCGAACATCTGTTTACGCTGTTGGTAATCCAATCTATGGTAACGGATATGATCTTCGAGGCAAATCCCGTCCACGAAGCACTGAAAGCCGCGTACTTCGTCACATCGGTTGATGAGGATGGGAGGGAAAATTTGCAGGTACCGGTCCGGATAACCCTCGAACAGAACTATCCGAATCCATTTAATCCTGTTACGAATATACGTTACTCAGTTCCGGAACAGATGCCCGTGCAATTGATAGTTTATGACACCGTCGGAAAGGAAGTAGCAATTCTCATTGACAAAGTAAAAAATCCCGGAAATTATGTAGTACTGTTCGATGCATCGCATTTATCGAGCGGTGTGTACCTGTATCAGCTTCGTGCGGGGGATCATGTTGAGACGAAGCGGTTAGTACTCGTGAAATAATGATAACAGCGAGGCGGGGACACTTGCGGGGATGCATGTGTGATGGGAGAGTGGTCCTCACCTGAGCGGTGGTGCCTATACAAAAAATACTTAAATGGAGGAATACAATCATGCTACGTTCATCTATTTTTACAATCACTCTGGTGATTTTATTACCGTCTGTAAAAGCCACCGGCCAGGTTCCGGCAGAGCAACTTGTCCCTTTACCCGACTTTGCCGGGTATGAGCCGGAATTCAGTCAGATGATGCAGGCGATGATCGGAGAGTTAGGCGGCAGAGAGGAAGAGAGCCGGGGAACCGGTATGGAGTTCCTTTATTATGAATCGGTCGAAGCTGAGGTTCGAGTGTACACTACATCACTATCGGTCGACGAAGTGCGGACAAAGTATTTTGATTTATTCATCGAACAGTTTAAAGCACAGGGTGTTCCCTCCGAAGCGATGCCCGAACTTAAACGGTTCCTTGATGACGAAGTAATAGAGGAAATAGAATCCGAACCGATGGTGCAGGTTGATCCCGATATGCTTGAGGGATATTATCGTGAGATGGGAGCCGAAACGGGATTGCAATGGCTCGAGTGTTATCGAACACTCCACCCGGAATTACAGAACAAAAGAAGTCGTTCATTCATTATAGATATGGATGAACGACGTCTTCAGAAACAAGATACGGGGGAACCCCTTGCGGAATTTACCCTGGTGGAGGTAGAAGTACAGCAGCCGTTTATCGATCCGATCGGGTGTATTATCGAGGATCGCACAGCGATAACGTATACAGTGTATCGGATGGTTGCTACCGATGAGTGAGTTATTAACCGTTCGGTTAACTTCATCCACGTCAAATTGAAACAATCAATTATCTTTTTACTCTTCCGCTGGAATTATTTCCAGTTTTCGGTTATCTTAGTATTGATGTTATTCTTCCGATAACATCTGATTTTAAAATAGTTGTTCACCAATAACCGAAAGCTGTTATGAATCTACTATATATGTTTCCTTTCATACTGTTATCTTGTTTGCTTATTTTTTCCTGTAATAATAATTCAGACGATATAGACATGTATGATTATCGATTACACTGGGAGGTTGAATCCAATTATATCGAACAAAACCGGTTTCGCTCTCAGTTGAAACTTGTCAATGAAAGCGGGGAGGTCCTTGATGACAATTGGACGCTCTACTTCAATTTTATGCGGATGGTCGATGTTGAAAGTTTACCCCCGAATCTCCGTTTAACTCATATCAACGGCAGTTTTTATAAACTTGAACCGGGGGATGAATTTGAACCCCTGCACGCAGGGGAGGAGGTTCAATTTTCATTTGATGCATTCGGATCTGCGATTAAAAAAAGCGATGCACCCGACGGAGCGTATTCTGAATTTGCCGGAGGAAGGATCGTTCCTGTAAAGATGGTTATCGAACCGTTTGAGCGGGAAGAGCAGGTGAACCGCAGTTCCTATGATGCTGTGCCCTTCCCAACGCCGGATGTAGTGTATGAACAAAATATGCAACTTTCCAAACTTGGTGAGGATGAAATCGGTAAAATCGTGCCATCACCGGTTCTGTTTGAAAAGGCCGAAGGTATTTTTACGATTACAAATGAAACTTCGATTTATTACGGTCAAGGTCTGGAACGTGAGGCCAGCTTTTTATCGAACGCGCTTGCACAACATCTGGATACACATCCTCAAATAATTGAAGGAGACGGAACTGAACGAGAAAATCATATCCGGCTTGAAGTTGACGAAATAGAGGTTGATGGTTCAGTCAAACGGTTCGGCGATGAGGCCTATCATATGAACATTTCGGTCGACGGAATCAAAATAACAGGCAGCGATGCCGCCGGTGTTTTTTACGGTATTCAGAGTTTGCGGTCGTTGTTCCCTCTGGAAGTGTGGCAATCAAACGTTAATTCGATTGCGGTCGATGCTGCTATTATAGAAGATGCACCGGGATTTACCTACCGCGGTTTACATCTGGATGTTTCCCGAAATTTCCAGACGGTCGAAACGGTGAAGCGTTTACTTGATGTGATGGCGTTCTATAAGCTCAACAAATTTCATTTCCATCTTACCGATGATGAAGGATGGCGATTGGAAATTGATGCATTCCCGGAATTGACTGAAGTCGGTGGACGAAGAGGACATACCCGCGATGAACGCGATCATCTTATTCCATCATTCGGTTCGGGACCTGAACCGGATAAACCAAAAGGAAGCGGCTGGTACACACAGGATGAATATATTGAAATACTCCGTTATGCCAATGAACGGCACATCGAAGTAATACCCGAGATCGATGTGCCCGGTCACGCGAGAGCTGCGTTAATTGCAATGCAATCACGTTACGAACGGTTTATTGAAGAGGGTAATATCGAAGAAGCCGAGCGGTATAGAATACACGATCCGGAAGATGATTCGGAATACATGTCCGTTCAACGATGGAAAGACAATGTCATCAATGTTTGCCAGGAATCGACCTATCGTTTTCTGGGGATAGTATTCGATGAAGTAATAGAGATGCACCGCGCTGGCGGAGTACCGTTGACATCCATACACATAGGCGGTGATGAAGTGCCGCAAGGGGTATGGGTCGATTCGCCGCAATGCCGGGTACTGTTGGAAGAAACACCTGATCTCGATTCGATTGATCAGTTGCAGGTTTGGTTCTTCGGCCGGATGGAGGAAATGCTGGCGGAACGTGGTATTGTTATGTCCGGTTGGGAGGAGATAACACTTGTCGGGTATTACGGCGGTGAAAAGGAGTTGAATCCTGATTTTGCAGGCCGTTCAATTCCGTATGTCTGGTCGAATATCTGGGGAGCCGGAACCGAGTCGTACTCATACGAGCTTGCGAATGCCGGATATCAAATTGTTATGGCGCACGCTTCCAATTTTTATTTCGATCTGGCATATAACAAGCATCCGGAAGAAGCGGGGTTGTATTGGGCCGGATTTGTCGATACACGCGATCCGTTTGCGTTCATGCCGTTTAATTTATACAAAAGCGGTATTAAGACAGCTATGGGTGAACCGATAGAAGAAGATGCGTATGACGATTTTGAGCAACTGACCGAAGCGGGTAAAAATAATATTCTTGGTTTACAGGGACAACTCTGGGGAGAAACATTCAGAACTCACAACAGGGTGGAGTACATGGCACTTCCCCGCATAATTCCACTGGCAGAACGCGCGTGGGTACCAAATCAGAGTTGGATGGAAATTGCAGCTCGTGCTGAGCGTCTTGAGGCCCTTGAAATATACTGGAATGAATTTGCCAACCGGTTAGGGCAGCGGGAACTGCCCAGACTCGATGGAATGAACGGCGGTTATGGGTACCGGATACCCCCACCCGGTGCGGTCATTGAAAATAATGAGCTCAGAGCAAATGTTGCATATCCCGGACTCGATATTCGTTATACAATAGATGGCAGTGAACCCACGGATGAGTCACCTCGTTATACTGATACTGTTACGGTTGATGAAAATACAGTCGTCAACCTGCGGACATTCGACACCCGCGGCAGAGGAAGTCGCGTGGTGACGGTGGAGTGATTGGTGTGGTTGGTTAATGGTCTACTTTAGACAGATAACCAATAACATATTCAAAAACTATGGAACGTCACAAATTCGACAAACAACTTTATACGAATAAGGAAGGCGGTGCTGTACCTTCCATTATAGCCGCCGCTTCCGAGAACATGCAGTCGAAATTCATAGTACAGCGCGTCCTTGAGCTTCGTGAAGCAGGCGTGCCGCTTAACGATATTGCCGTGCTCTTCCGGTCATCATTCCATTCGTTCGATCTCGAGATCGAGTTGAATAAAGCAGGTATACCCTATGTGAAATACGGCGGTTTCAAATTTATGGAAACCGCCCATATAAAAGACATCGTCTCATATTTGAAAGTTCTCGAAAACCCGCGCGATGTCGTCGCGTGGCATAGAATTATGGTACTCGTCGATGGAGTCGGGCCGCGAACCGCCGAAAAAGTGATAGCCGATATACTGGAACATAAATTGAACGGATCATCGGGTAACGACCGGTCTCAGGCATTCTGGTCAACTTATAATAATTATCCCGATAAGTTGACCGATCTGTTTGATGTAATAAAACATATTTCATCGAAAGAAATACCGCCCGCCGATAAAGTCGCTGTCATTTTACGTCATTACACTCCTCAATTCAAACAGAAGTACGACGATTACCGGAAGCGTCAAAAAGACCTTGAAATGTTTCAGACAATTTGCGAGCGTTATAAATCCGTAAATGCATTGCTTTCGGAGATGGCCCTCGAACCGCCCAATGAAAGTGTCTCTGATATTACACCAACCGGAAGTGAGGATGAATTTCTCATTCTTTCAACCATTCACAGCGCGAAAGGACTTGAATGGCATACGGTTATTATTATACATTGCCTTGAAGGTCGTTTCCCTTCGACCCGCTCCGCAGAATCTGATGAAGATATGGATGAAGAGCGCCGGCTTATGTATGTTGCCTGCACACGGGCAAAAGAGAACCTGCATATCACCTATCCGTTAAATGTTTACGATCGCGAAAGCGGTTTAATACTTACCAAACAATCACGTTTTCTCGAGGGACTTGAAAATACAACCGAGCAATGGGTCCTTGATGAGGAATCTTGATACCTGTGAGAATATAAATAAAAAAATCCCTTAAACAGGGGATTGCAATATTACCTATTCTGTTTTAATATTATTGTACAATTTATGATGTACCAGGAGTGTTGAAAAACTCAACACCTGCAATTGTGATAAATAAGCATTCAATATATAGATTCCTTAAATTACAACAAAGGCGATCCGTCGCTGGTCAGTTCGCGGGGGAGGGCGGATGCCTTTGGTTTATCCATAATGTATAAATGCACGAGATTTTATTATGGCTGCAATGAAAACATCTGCTCGTTGGAATATTAAGAATAATCTTAAAAATGTATCTCTTGAAGTCGCCCTCTATCGCCGTGGTGATTCCTCACCTCGATTCGAAGATCTTTCGCCCGGTGAAACTAAAATATACCGATCCCTCGGCAATGACGGCAGAATTGAATTACGCATACAGAAACCGCACAGGTATCGAGTGGAGTTCGGTAAAGAAGATTTTCCCGGGTGGGTTGAGCTCAACCCGAATGATCAAAAATTCAGCACTTTAATGTTTCCCAACGGAGGGGAACATAAAAACGATAATGAGGAGCGTGCTGTTACGATACATCCTCCGGAATAAGGGCTTTTTTATGCGCTTTGTAGTTATATTGGTATTTCTTTTTTCAACCGGCTCCTTCTGTGCACATAGTATCGAGGAGGATAACTCTTCGACGGGAGTACCAGATGTCCGGGTAGACGGTATACCGCTTATCGAAGATCATAGTTCCAACGGTTTTGCAAGAACGGCACAATACTGGGCTATCTTGCAGCTTAACGACGGAACTATGGTGCTTGGAAGGCATAATGGTGTAACTTTCTACAACGGACACCAGGATTATTTCTTCCAACCACCGGGTTATCATGTATTTTCCCTTGCAAAAGGATTGGATGGTAATGTATATATCGGAGGAATGGGGGAACTCGGGCAACTATCCTTTGATGATTCGGGAAATTTTAACTACAACCGCTTACATACATACATACCCGAACAATATCGCGACTTTACAAGAGTGTGGCAATCAATCACTACTGACGATGGAATTTACTTCCGCTCATCGGAATACCTGTTTTACTGGGATTATGAAACAATGTCGGCATGGGAACCGGATACCCGCTTTAATTTTCTCGGTATTGTACATGATAAAGTACTCGTGTGGCAAGAAGACCGCGGGTTGTTTGAGTTAAAAGATGGAAGCATTACCTTGCTTCCGGAGGGTGAAATATTCGCCGACCATTTTGTCCGCGCACTTCTTCCCTATGACGATGATCGGATTTTAATCGGTACCCGTACAGACGGCTTTTACCTATTCGACGGAACCTCGTTTGAACGATGGGATACCGGGGCAGAATCATACATCACCGATAATGTATTATATTATGGATCGGTTCTTCCAGACGGAAGTTTTGCATTTGGTACCCTGCAAGGCGGTGTCGTTATAATTGAGCCGGACGGAGACGTTCGTCTCATTTTAGATAGGAGAGCCGGTTTGCCTGACCAATCGGTACTTTATACCTATGTCGATAGAGACGGATCGTTGTGGATTGGATTGCAAGCCGGTTTGTGTCGGGTGGAACCGGTATTACCTGTTGTGAAATATGACGACCGAACGGGTATCGGAGATCTGGTGAACAGTTTCATACAATACGAGGACAATTATTACGCAGGGACGAACAGTGGTTTATATAAACTTGAGCCGGCCGACGACGCGCTCAGAGGGTATGGTATCTTTCGAAAGATTCGGGGGATTAACTCGGCAGTGCGCGATCTTACCGTTGTTGACGGCGATCTACTTGCAGCAGCGGATGAGGGGTTGTTCAGATTTAACGGAGACGAGGCATCACTATTGTATTCTGAGATGGTAACCCAAATCCTAACTTCTCGCGTCGAGAATCAAATGCTCTATGCGGCACAGGAAAACAGCGTCATCCTGGGGCGGTATACCGACGGAGAATTTACTGTACTTTCGGAAAGCGGTCGAATTACCGGCCCGATCAAATTTGCAAAAAGTGAGGATGGAACCTTATTTGTCGGAACAAGGGCCGAGGGTGTATATCGTCTAAACTGGGATTTCGAGCGGTCATCCGGTGAAAACAATAATATATTGGTAAATACAATGAGGATCGGCCTTCCTGCTGATTGGGAAACAGCAAGGCAATCATTTGTCTATAATATTAACGATACGATTCGGGTTGCGACAACCGAGGGATTATATATGATATCTGAGGATTATTCAACGATGATACCGGATTCGTTGTTTTCTGGTAGGTTTGCCGGTGGGAGTCGGGGAGTCTATATGATCGTCGAAAATGACAAAGGTGAGATATTTTTTCACTCGCGGGGTGAACAATTTAATGCCCGACCTTCGGGTTCCGGTGAATATATCGTCGAACAAGGAGTCTTAAAACGCATTGAAATAAGCCAATTCGAGTTGCTTTATAGTGATACCTATGGCTATGTGTGGTTCGGTGGATCAGACGGATTATACCGGTATGATTCAAATATCAATTACGATCATACAAGAAATTTAAACACATTGATAAGTGATGTATACATAAACACTGATTCACTTATCTATAGAGGAATACTGCATTCAGCCGCTGATAATGATCAGAGAATATTTTCATATCCGGAGAACGACCTGCGGTTTATATTTTCTATCCCCGCCTACGAAAATGTACAGGATAACAGATACCAGACAATGCTTGAGCCGATAGATGAAGATTGGTCGCGGTGGACCGATGAATGGTTTAAGGATTATACCAATTTACGGGAAGGAAGATACCGTTTTATGGTACGCGGAAGAGATGTGTACGGAAATATAAGTGAGGCGGCAGTGTTTGAATTCAGGATACTTCCTCCGTGGTACCGCACCTGGTGGACGTACGGTATGTCGGGCTTGTTTGTTCTTTTAATTCTTATTTCAATACATAAATACCGTGTAAAAAGGATACTTGAAATCGAGCGGACACGTACACGTATCGCACGCGACCTCCACGATGATATCGGCAGCAGTCTTAGCAGTATCGCATTGATGATCGATATGGTTTCGAATAAAGAAACCGTCTCCGGTACGGGTAAAAAGGAATTGGCATACATCGGCGAGACAGCGCGGGAAATGGT
>SKXH01000281.1 GCA_007128495.1 Bacteroidota bacterium | reverse complement strand
TCAAAGAGCAATTATCGAAACTGCCACCGGGCAGACTGCTCCTTCCCGGTGAAGGTGAAGGACGCAATGCCGTCTATGCCGCAAAACAGGGATGGCACGTCGATGCATTCGACTTCAGCGATCAGGCAGACAGGAAAGCACAAAACCTCGCACAACAAAAAAATGTGAACATTCATTATACCGTTTCATCGTATGAAAATTACAACTATCCGGTTCACTATTATAATGCTGCCGGTTTGATTTACACACATATGCCGCCGGATATCCGGTCAACAATTCACGAAAAAATAATATGCTCTCTTAAACCGGGGGGCAAACTCATTCTCGAAGCATTTCATAAAGAACAAATAAATTATTCATCCGGCGGACCCAGGGATATCGATATGCTCTATGATGAAGAGGATCTTATATCGGATTTTGATGGATTGAATATGTCGGTTCTGGAAAAAAAGAAGATCACATTACGGGAAGGAGCACTTCATTCAGGTGATGCGGTTGTGGTGCGGTTTGTGGGGAAAGCCGTTTTATAAAATAGATTCGCAAATTGATTAAGAAAATTATTTGGTGGTTTTAGTGTTTTGGTGGTTAAATAAAAAATTAGTCTAAATCTATTCTTTCCCTTTAACAGAACCAATCACCACAAACGCACCTTCACCGTAGCCCTCCTTCACCGGATCCGGTTCTGTCATTTGCCGGGGATTTGTAAAAATGGTCTGAGCAATTTGACTCCCGGAAAACCCCGTCTTGCACAACATTTCAAGCACTCTGGTAGGTGAGTAGAATACCGCATCTTTATAGAACATGCTTGACGCTTTTTTAGATTCATACATCAAGCCGAGTTTGCTGTTCTTATCGATTATAGCGAGAATAAATTTTCCACCGGGTATAAGAATTCTGAAAATTTCTTGTATAGCTTTGAGCGTATCTTCAACGAAACAAATCGTATTCACCATCAGCGCATAATCGAAATGCTCTGAATCAAAAGGTAAGTCTTCGGCAAAGGTGCGATGGACCGTTATGCCCCTCGAGCTTGCTATTTCTGCCATAGCATCTGATGGTTCAACGCCAACGGTGATTGAGAAAGGCGTGGAAAAGCGTCCCGTTCCCGCACCTATCTCCACACCGAGTCCTTTATCGGGAATAAAGCGGCGTATCGCTTCTATTTCCGATTGATAGGCGAAATGGTTTTCGTCGAACCACCGGTCGTATTCTGAGGCGTATTTGTTGAAGTTTGTTTGTTGATGCATATTATATTAATGTTATTAGTTAATAGTTATTTGTTAATCGTAGAGTACCGCAATACCGACGATTAACGAATAACCAATAACCATTAACCGGTTAATTACAATTCCTCCACGGGCATCCCCGCTTCCTTCCATTCCGGATACCCTTCCTGTAAGCGTCGTGTACGATATCCCGCATCACGGAGGACTTTCATTGCCTTTGCAGAGAGAACGCAATACTTGCCGCGGCAGTATGCAACTACTTCACGGTCCTTCGGGATCTCGTCTAATTTATCCTGAAGTTGAGAGAGAGGAATAGACACAGCGCCTTGAATATGTCCTTTATCATATTCCTCGGGAGGTCTCACGTCGATCAACACAACATTCTTTTCTTTGATCCGCCTCCAGAGATCTTCGATGGATAGTCCTTCAATATCATCCTCATCTTCGAAGAACTGACTCACAATCGCCCGGACCTCAATGCTCCTCTTCTCGGCGATTGATTGTAATTGCTTATAGCCCCGCAGCACCTCGTCATCTGCGAGCCGGTAAAATATCTTTACTCCTTCCCTTCTGCTCTCAACAAGGCGAACGCTTTTCAATATTTGCAAGTGTCGTGAGGTATTTGCAATAGGCATATCCACCTGCCGGGCAAGCGATTCGACATCACGTTCTCCCTGGGCAAGGATGTCGATAATCTCTAATCTTTTAGGACTCGAAAATGCGTGGGCGATCCTTGCAAACTGTCCGAATACGATGTCTTTGAATTCCCTGTCGGTCATGTCTTTCGTCACCTCAACTCCATTTTATTCAATTATTAAATTGAATATACTAACAACAATCCTCAAATGCAAGCAAATTTCAGAAGTTACATCCCTTGATTTTCAAATATTCAATTATTATATTGAACAATTGTTTAACAGCCCTACAACAATGAATATATACATACGAGGCAAACAATATGAATACACTCATAATAATCAATGATGCACCATATGGAACTGAAAAAGCATACAATGCTTTACGAATTGCAAATCAATTACTAAAAGACCACGAAAACAGCACGGTGAACGTTTTTCTCATGGCCGATGCAGCAGCATGCGGTATTGCCGGTCAGAAAACTCCGAACGGCTACTACAATATAGAGCGAATGCTCACCGTGGCATTGCGGAAAGGCGCACAGATAAAATACTGCGGTACCTGCGCCGATGCCCGGGGATTACAAATGGAATGGTTCATCGAAGGTTGTGAAAGAGGAACTATACCGGAACTCTCTCAATGGATAGCTGAAGCAGATAAAACTCTGACATTTTAACCATAACCATGCAGCAAAGTCTCAAACATAACTGGAAACAATTCACACTCCTCGTCGTCATTAACGGATTCGTCGGCGGGATGGTCGGCATGGAACGAACTATTCTACCGGAAATTGCCGAGACCGAATTCCATATCGCCGCACGAACGGCGATCCTGTCGTTTATCATTGTGTTCGGAATAACGAAAGCAATCGCAAACTACTTTGCAGGTCGTCTTGCAAGCACGATTGGCAGAAAAAACATTCTCATTATCGGATGGCTTTTCGGTTTACCCGTTCCATTTATACTTATGTATGCACCGGACTGGAACTGGATCGTTTTTGCAAACGTATTGCTCGGTATTAATCAGGGCCTTGCGTGGTCGATGGCTGTGATCATGAAAATCGATCTCGTGGGTGAAAAGGAACGCGGTCTGGCAATGGGGTTAAATGAGTTTGCAGGATACGTTGCCGTGGCTGCGCTGGCTTTTTTAACCGGATTCGTTGCTGCCGAATTCGGACTTCGTCCGTACCCGTTCATCCTCGGTATCGTAATGGCAGTCGCCGGATTGTTCCTCACGATTTTCTTTGTGAAAGACACCGAACACTTCGTCAAACAGGAGAATAAGAAAGCAAACAACAACCGGCCAACTGATGGAAAGGTATTCCTCCGTACCACACTCACCGACCGAAATTTATCTTCCATTACCCAGGCAGGATTTGTCACAAATTTTAAAGATGGCATGGCGTGGGGGATATTTCCTTTGTTCCTCGTCGGAGCGGGAATG
>SKXH01000201.1 GCA_007128495.1 Bacteroidota bacterium | reverse complement strand
TTATTTTTGAAGGATAAGAAAATAAGAACTTTAAATCAATCAACCTTGTTTTTTCCTAACTACATTGTTAAACTAAGCATATGAAAAAATCCGGTCTCAAGATAATCGATATCTGAATATGTGGGAATACCTTATTGTCTTTCTTCTGTCCGCCACTCCCTGGATTGAAATACTTTTTGTAATACCTCCAGCCATTGCTGCAGGGTTACATCCGATACCGGTTGCAGTAGTGGCATTTCTCGGGAATTTCTTACCGGTTATCGGTCTTATTTATTTCTATGAAAAATATATGCTATGGCGCACGTCGAAAAGAAAAGCTCAAGACGATGCCGGAGACACGGAACGGGTTTCAAAAAGAAAAAAATTGGGGCGAAAGATCTGGGATACATACGGACTTCCCGGATTAGCACTGCTCGCTCCGATCGTTACCGGAGTCCATCTTGCAGCGATCATCGGTTTGCTATCGAAAGCGCCGCGTACCTCAATAACTTTTTGGATGTTCTGGAGTTTGGCACTCTGGACGCTCATCCTGACGGTCGTTACTTACCTGGGGCTCGATTTCCTCGGGTTAAAGTTCGATTAATATCACTCACCTTCTTCACGGGTCAGATACGATAACACGAACGCCAGCGCGAGGATGGCTCCGGGAAGAAGAAAAAGCATAATATATGCGGAAATAAAGTTTTCCATTATAATTCAAGCGGGATAAATAACGATTAACCTAAGAAGTGTACAGATTTACCGGAAAAAATGCAAATATAAAGTATGGCAATTGATTATTAATTTCTGTATATTTTCCGGCAAGAAATTTTCATCTAACCTCATTTTAGTGAGTGCTTAATATATGGCTAAACTTACGATTGTATTAGGGATAATTTTTATACTTCTTGGATTATTCGCCTATTTCGGATTGAGTGCTGAAAGTGTCACCGCCCTCATTCCGACATTCTTCGGGATACCTTTTTTAATTCTCGGATTACTTGCCCAAAAAGAGAATCTTTACAAACATACGATGCATGGCGCTGCCGCTCTGGCGCTCATCGGGTTTTTAGGAACTCTGAGCGGTTTATTCCAATTTATTTCAATGTTAGGCGGTACGCAGGTCGAGCGGTCTGACGCAGTAACCGTTCAGGCATTGATGGCTATACTCTGTTTGTTTTTTGTTATCCTTTCCGTAAAGTCGTTTATTGATGCCCGAAGAGCGAAAAAAGAATAGTGAACCGGAATTCTTTTTGATTTAATAATAACTTAACAAGCCGCTCTTGTATTTTTAAAAATTGTTGTGTAGCTTTGCTTATCATTAAAAGCAGTTCTGATTAGATTTGTGCGGCATGCTTTCCCGCCGCCGAGAACTATTTAAGCAGTACCATAGCAATAATAAAGTTCGTCCTGCAATGAAAACTTACATCCAATAAATACATCAACTAAACATTAACAGTAAGGAGCTGCCTAATGAAACTCTTATTTACCCGTTTTATAGGGCTAACACTGCTTGCTTTTGTGATTCTGTTTGCAGCGAGCGATACTATATTCGCGCAGGGAGTTACGACTGCGGCAATACACGGAACGGTATTTGACGAAAACGACAACCCACTTCCGGGTGCAAATGTCGTTGCTGTTCATATACCAACCGGCTCAACGTACGGCGCCAGTACCCGGGGCGACGGAAATTATCGAATACCTAATATGCGGGTCGGAGGACCGTACACACTCACTTTCTCATTCGTCGGTTATCGCTCTCATGTAGTGGAAGATATCTATCTTACCCTGGGAGAAACATACAATCAGCGCGCCCAATTGAGTTCTGAAGCTGTTGAATTGGGTGATATTGTCGTAACAGCGCTTGAAGACCGGATTTTTAATCAGGAGCGTACCGGAGCTTCAACAAATATCACCTCTGACAGACTTTTAAATTTACCCACTATCGACAGATCAATTAACGATCTGACACGGATTACACCGCAAAGCAGCGGTACCAGTTTTGCGGGACGTGATCAACGATTCAATAACTACACCATTGACGGAAACGTGTACAACAACAATTTCGGACTGGGGGCTTCCCAATTTGCCGGGGGCAATCCGGTTAGTTTAGATGTTATTGAAGAGATTCAGATTAACCTTGCTCCATACGACGTACGCCAGGGTGGATTTACCGGTGCGAGCGTCAACGCAATTACAAAAAGCGGTACCAATACCTATCAAGGAACCATTTATCAATATTACAGAAACCAGAGTCTCGTAGGAGATAAAATCGGGGATAATGAGCTATTTGTTGATGACTCATTTACATCCGTAAGAGGAGTGTCTGTCGGCGGGCCGATTATGAGGGATAGATTATTTTTCTTTGCCTCGATTGAACAGGAAGAAGCCGATAATCCAGGCGATAATCGTCTTGCTTTACGACCCGGTCAATCACCCGACGGCGCGCAGATCACAAGGGTACCGATCGAGCAGGCAGAATTCGTGCGGGAGCAGATGAATGCAATTTACGGGTATAATACAGGTGGTTTTGAGAGTCTTGCATTTGGAGATGAGGCACTTCGTTTGAACGCGCGCCTTGACTGGAATATCAATAATAACCATCGTGCAATGATACGTTTTAATAGATATGATGCATTTAATGATGTAAACATTAACGGTAATAGTATTCGCGGTTTTCCTGCATCAGAAAGATACCGATGGACCAATCGATTTGGGCCGGAAGCAATCACCTTTAGAAACGGGCACTACTCCGTTGATAATGTCATAACATCTGTTGTCGGTGAAGTTAACTCAATAATAAGTGAAAACCTTGCAAACAGTTTCAACGTCGGATACACCTGGATCACCGATCCGCAACGAAGTGTTCCCGGAGGTGCTACATTCCCGATGATCGAGGTACTCGAGCCGGATGATGATGGTCAACTTCTCTATTATATGTCTATGGGTAATGAGCTTTTTACTGTGGGTAATCTGCTTGAGAACGATGTTCTCAGTATTTCGAACACCCTCACCTACTTTACGGGAAGACATACTATTACGGCAGGTGCAAATTTTGAATATATGACATTTGCAAATGCATTTAATCCGGTCTGGAACTCGTGGTATCGATATGAGACATACGACGACTTTGTAGAGTCGGTCATTAATCAGAATCCTAATGTCCGTCCAACCCATTTCGCAATCGGATTTACCTATGATGAGGATAACCCCACAACACTTCCGCTGGACGAGGTAAACTTCGCACAACTTGGATTGTACATACAAAATGAATACCAGGTGAATTCGGATCTGAGATTGACAGCCGGTTTGCGGATCGATCTGCCGTTCTATCCGGTCGATGCACCGCGAAATCCGGCCGTTGATGGAATGAATCTCTCAATATCAAATCCCAGAGGCGGCGATAATATAACTCCTGACGTCAGTAAATTCCCCAGTATGAATCCGCTCTGGTCTCCACGAATCGGGTTTAACTGGGATGTACAGGGTGATCGCACTACCCAGCTCCGCGGCGGAACCGGAGTGTTTTCAGGCCGACTTCCGTTTGTATGGATTTCCAACCAGATCAATGCAAACGGTGTTATGCGGGGTCAACGAGGGTTCTTCCCCGATGATTGGGGCCAAGGCGGAAACCCGGAATGGCAGGGTTTTCAACCTGATGTAAACTTCTACCGGCCCGATCCGGCAACACTGGATGCCGAAATTCCAAGCCAGATAAATATTACCGCAAATGATTTCCGGTTGCCGCAAGTCTGGAGATCAAACATCGCAATAGACCAGATGCTTCCATTTGACATTATCGGCACTGCTGAACTCATCTACTCGATGGATTTCAACAGCCCGTTGGCAGTAAACCTGGCGAACAGACCGACCGGTGAGAGCGTCAATGTCGCCGGTCATGAATATCCTCTTTATACACAGAGTTTAGAGGGAGCAGAGGGAACAACATTACGTGAGGTCTATTACCTGACAAACATTAACAAAGGTTCATATATCTCCCTTAATCTTGGTGTTGAAAAAACATTCGACTTCGGTTTGTTCGCTAGCATCAACTACACAATGAGCCGTTCCCGTGAATACGGTCTGATCGGCGGTTCCCAAGCACAATCGCTCTGGCCGGACGTTGTGCAAAATAATCGAAACGATCCTGAATTAGGTTATTCAAGATTCGACCAACCGAATAAGTTAGTAGCACAGGTAACATACGATACAAGAGTATTCAGCCGGGATCATATGACAAGAGTCTCGCTTCTCTATATCGCCGGTGAATGGGGCCGCTACAGCTACACGTACTCGGGCAGTTTTGGAGACGGCAGCTTACGATTGATGTATGTGCCGGAAAACTTTGAAGATGCGCAACTTATTGATATCGTTGACAGTGACGGTAATGTTACCCGTACCGCACAGGAACAATGGAACGCCCTCGACGCTTTCATAGAACAGGATCCATATCTGAGCGGAATCAGAGGAGAGGTAAGCGAAAGAAACGGCGCAAAACTGCCCTGGCTACACCGGGTGGATTTCAGAATCTCGCAGGACGTCAGTATTTTCAGCTCTCACAAACTTCAATTTACGTTCGATGTTCTGAACTTGACCAACCTCATTAATAGTGAATGGGGTGTTACGAAATCACCGGTACAGTCAAGCTTACTTAATTTCCGGGGAGCGGATGAAAACGGCAATGCAACATTTACCGTAAATAACGCACCCGGCTCGGACGCACCTCCGACTGAAAGTTTCATAAGAAACATCAACATCAACAACACCTGGAGCGCTCAGCTCGGAGTACGATATATATTTAACTAAAAAGCTAAAAGGTTAGCAGTAATTATAAAAAAGGCAGCCGGGTTATCGGCTGCCTTTTTTTTATTATTATTCTGTTAATGTATTTTACAGGTACAAAAAGAAATAACTCACACAATTCCTCTCTCAAACCGTCGCCGTAATTCGACTATATACAGTGCAAGCTCACCCCGTACTTCCTTACCCCGGCGATAATAATCCAGGTAAACTTCCTGATCAATTATACCCTCATCGCGCGTTATATCCAATGCGTTCAATGCACGATTCGCTGCGGCGAGTCCGCGCTTGCAATTTGCGATATTACCGCCGGGGAATTGCATATCGAATCCCATTGCATACCCACCCGCGATCCTGGCAGCAGGAATCATTGCACCACCGATAAATTCAGATATAACTCCGTCATGTCGATTTTCACCGGTATTCATCCCAGATTTCCGGCTCTTTGCTATCATCCTCGAAGTCAAAAGGTACGTTGTGAGCTGTCACAGGTATATCCTTCCGCTGGTTTTGAGAAATCGGTTATATGAACAAACTTAACAATTTCATAACATTGATTTAACAATCACGTAACCGGTATTCATTGCTTGTTATAATATTACTCGGTAATTTAGTAGTCTAAAATACTGAACTGGAAACAATAGTGCAAAAGGTGCATATGAATTCTAAATTGTTTGGCTTATTAAGTGCACTCCTGATAGGAGTAATTTTGACGGGCTGCGGTTCCGGTGAAGACCGGGCGGCGCGAAAAAATATTCAGATTAACGGCTCCGATACGGAGGTAAATCTCGTGCAAAGTCTCGCCGAGACCTATATGGATAAAAATCCCAACGTCCGGATCGCGGTTACCGGCGGGGGATCGGGAACCGGCATTGCAGCAATCATTAACGGACAAACCGATATTGCCAACTCCTCACGCTCTATGAGAGAATCTGAACTCGAACAGGCGCGGCAACGTGGAATTGAGCCGTTTCCGATAATTTTCGCCACAGATGGACTTGCAATTATTACGCACGAATCCAATCCTGTTGAATCACTTACGATCGAGCAGATTTCAAAGATTTATCGGGGAGAAATAACAAACTGGAAGGATCTCGACGGTCCCGATATGACTATTACGTTATACGGAAGACAAAGCAATTCCGGAACATATATATACTTTCGCGAACATATCGTAAAAGCAGATTACTCAGCAAGGATGCGCAATATGAACGGCACCGCCCAGATCGTTGAGGCAATACGCTCCGACAGATCGGGCATCGGGTATGTCGGGATCGGATATATTGCAGACAGCGAGGGCAATGTGATAAGCATGATCAATGTCGTTGATGTTGCTGCAGATGACAAATCGCCGGCAGTCTCACCGCTTGATCCTGAAAATGTGATGAGCAGTGCTTATCCTATCAGTAGACCGCTTTATCAGTATACAAACGGAATGCCCGAAGGAGATATGCTCGAATTTCTCCGCTGGGAGCTCAGTGAAGAAGGACAAAAGGTTGTTGCGCAATCCGGTTATTATCCGGTCAATGAAGATTATATGCAGCAAAACAGAGAACTCGGTATTATTGAATGAAACTACGGCATCTCACTGATACATTCTTCCGGTACTTGTTTCTCGTCGCCGGTGTATCGGCGATCGGTATTCTGTTCAGTATTTTCATAATGCTTGCCATCAACGGATTGCAAACATTTGCCGACGTATCAATTGCGCAATTTATTTTGAGCGCTCAATGGAACCCGTCGGCATTCGGCGAACCATCGTACGGGATACTTGCGTTGGTGGCAAGCACCTTTATGGTAACCGTCGGCGCAATGATAATTGCGGTTCCGCTCGGTATCGGCACCGCTGCCTACATATCGGAAATTGCACCGTCCTATATCCGTGAAACGCTAAAACCGGTCGTCGAAATTCTCGCAGGCATTCCTTCGGTAGTTGTAGGTTTTTTCGGTATAGTATTTCTCGGTCCTCTTATCGCCGATATGTTTAATCTGACTTCCGGACTCAACGCCCTGAATGGTTCCATTTTATTGGCGGTCATGGCACTGCCCACCATCGTCAGCGTATCGGAAGATGCATTACGATCGGTTCCCAAAGAATTTAAAGAAGCATCGTACGCGCTCGGCGTTAACCGGTGGCTCACACTGATAAAGATAACACTCCCGGCCGCTTCGTCGGGGATTGTTGCCGCGGTAATGCTCGGCGTGGGGCGGGCAATCGGCGAGACAATGACCGTTCTGATGGCGACCGGCAATGCGCTCCAGATGCCCGGTAGTTTTTTCGATTCGGTGCGGACTATGACGGCCAATATCGCCATTGAATTAGGTGAAGTTCCGTTTGGCACGACCCATTACTACGGTCTATTTGCGGTGGGTCTGGTTCTCTTTCTTATGAGTCTGGCAGTGAATATTACCTCAGAGCATTTTACTAAAAAATATCGATGGACTCGAAAGTGAAGAAGAGACAACTTCAACAATATATAGGATTCGGGATCCTCGGTGCTTGTGCACTGTTTGTTGTAATAATATTATTTATCATACTATACGATATAGCAGTGAAGGGAATCAGTACGATTAGCTGGTCGTTTCTGAGCGAACCTCCCCGCGCGGGTATGACCGAGGGTGGTATTTTACCCGCCATTATCGGTACGTTTTTTGTCACAATAATTACCGCAGTATTCTCTGTCCCGATCGGTGTAGGCGCAGCGATTTATTTAAGCGAGTATGCTCAAGAAGGATGGTTGACCCGGTGGATCCGCGCATCAATAAGAAATTTAGCGGGAGTGCCGTCTATCGTATATGGTTTGTTCGGTGTCGCACTGTTCGTTAATACAATGTCGCTGGGGGCCTCGATTTTATCAGCCGGCTTGACTCTCGGATTGCTCACCTTACCGTGGATCATTACAACAGCAGAAGAGGCATTTCAAACTGTGCCGAAAGCGTATCGCGAAGGATCGTTAGCCCTTGGGGCGACACCGTGGCAAACGATCAGGCGGAATGTATTGCCCTATGCATTTCCCGGCATTTTAACGGGCGCTATTCTCGGGATTTCCCGTGCCGCAGGCGAAACAGCGCCAATACTGTTTACCGGTGTTGCGTTCTTCCTGCCTCAGTTACCGGGTTCGTTGACCGATCAATTTATGGCGCTGCCGTATCATTTGTATATAATGTCAACACAACACCACGCCATAGAAGCTGTACGACCGCTTGCATACGGTACGGCATTGGTGCTTATAATCCTCGTATTTTTATTAAATCTCACGGCAATAATCTTACGATACCGATTACGAAAAAAATATGTGCGTTAATGATTATTAAAAAATGAAAATGAAATGGTGATCGATAATGACTTCAACTGCAAAAGTTGAAACTAAAAATCTGAATTTATACTACGGTCCGAATCACGTATTACACGATGTCAGTGTACAAATACTTCCGAATAAAGTGACGGCACTTATCGGACCGTCTGGATGCGGGAAATCAACCCTCCTCCGGTGCTTTAACCGGCTGAATGATCTCATCGTCAATACAAAGATTGATGGTGAAGTATTACTCGACGGCAAAAACATATACGGCAACGGAATGGACGTCGTCGACATCCGCCGGAGAGTCGGGTTGATATTCCAAAAACCGAATCCCTTTCCGAAATCGATATATGACAACGTTACATTCGGACTCAAGATCAACGGCATCAGAGAGAAGAAACGAATAGCCGAGACTGTTGAAAAGAGCTTGAATGATACGGGATTGTGGGAAGAGGTAAAAGACCGCCTCAATACATCAGCATTGGAACTATCAGGCGGACAGCAGCAACGGTTATGTATTGCCCGGGCGCTGGCTATCGAACCCGAGGTCATTTTAATGGACGAGCCGACATCGGCGCTCGATCCCGCAGCCACTTTCAAAATAGAAGAACTTGTTTCTCAACTAAAAAAGAAATATACTATAATTATCGTAACCCACAATATGCAGCAGGCGGGACGTGTTTCGGATTATACCGGCTTTTTGTATCTGGGTAAGTTGATCGAGTTCGGTAAAACTAACGATATCTTTACACGCCCGAAAGAAAAATTGACGGAAAACTATATTTCAGGACGGTTCGGATAGCTGGTGAACCAGTTAATAGTTTCAGCCGGAACGCTGATCCGCTTCTGGCGGAAATATTTCCTAATAGTAAATGCTCTCATCCTGGATTAATATCTGAATACATCCGACAAATAACAATTATTAACGATTAACTAATAACCATTACCAAAACAAATGAGACAAACTTTTCAAGATAATTTAAGCGAACTCGAACAAGACATATTCACAATGGGAGAGATGGTCTGCATCGCAACCAACCGGGCCGTAAAAGCATTAAAAGAACAGGATGTTGAGGAAGCAAAAAGAATAAAACATGACGATAAATATATCAACGAAAAACGCTGGACAATTGAGGAAAAGTGCATCAACCTGATTGCGACCCAGCAGCCCGTTGCAACCGATCTGCGGGAGCTAATTGCCGTCCTCAACATCATAACCGAACTCGAGCGGATGGGTGATTATGCAGAGGGCATTGCTAAAATCGCGATAAAGATCGGCGATCAACCCCACGTCAAACCGCTGATCGATATCCCCCGAATGGCTGAAATTGCCATCGATATGATTAATAAAACCCTTCGTTCATACGCCGAGCGTGATGATAAAACCGCACGATTGATCTGTAAGCAGGACGATGAGGTTGATGAATTGTATACCCAGGTGTACCGTGAGTTGCTTGCAATTATGATCGAAGACCCGAGAACGATCACAATGGCAACATATCTTTTATGGACTTCCCATAATATAGAGCGGATTGCAGACCGGGTAACCAATATTTGTGAACGGATCATATTTCTCGTGACAGGTGAGATAGAGGAAAATGTGTCAAAGTATTAGTAAATACATTTGAAATAATCTTTCCCTGATCTTCATTTCCCCCTTACACCGCTTTCAATTCAAACGAAAACGTGCTTCCTTTGCCGGGCGTACTTGTTACATTTATTTTACTGCCATGCGCTTCAATGATATGTTTAACAATAGCAAGTCCAAGTCCCGTGCCACCTACTTCCCGTGAACGGTCACGATCGACTCTATAGAATCGTTCAAAAATACGTGGTTGGTGCTCTTCGGCAATTCCGATACCGGTATCGCTGACTAATATTTGTACCGCTTCTTTTTTTCGTTCGAAGCTCACAATCACTTCGCCGTATGGTTTATTATACTTAATGGAATTATCAACAAGATTACGCATTACCTGGAGCAAGCGCTGTTTATCACCATATGCCTGTACTGCATCTGCATGAACGGGATACCGGCCGCGGAGAACTATATGATGCTGCTCGGCAACGGGGTGCATTTCGCGTATCACGTTTTCAAGAAATTCTTTCACCGGGAAATTGTGAAAACTCATTTTCATCTCCCCCGATTCGATCTGAGAAATATTTATCAGATCACCGAGTAGATTGTTGAGCCGGGTTGCGTGCGAATATGCTTTTTGAAGAAAATCGCGGTTTACATCTGGATCGTCAATAGCACCATCAAGCAGAGTTTCAATATATCCCTGTAATGAAAATATCGGGGTACGAAGTTCGTGCGATACGTTTCCGAGGAACTCACTACGGAATTTCTCAAGCTTTTTCATTCTTCCGATATCGGTATTTACTTTTTCGAGTAGATCGTTGAGTGTCCGGGCAACCATACCGACCTCATCATTGGTACGAATTTCAACCCGTTTTTCAAGTTTACCCTGACGAATTTCTTCAACACTATTTGCAAGTCCGACTATGGGTTCAGAGATTTTTTTTGATAGCACAATACTGACAGCAAGGACTAAAAGCAATACCGTCAGGCCTGCAATAAATAGTATCGAACGTATTTCGTTTACATTACGGTGTACTTCATCAAGCGGAGCGGCAATACGTATTATATGAATAGCTGCAAGCAGATCGGTTTCCGGGTCGAGTGAAATTCGCCGTGCAACATACATAAATTCGCGTCCAACCGTTGCACTTTCCCGTTTAACCACCCCCGTGCCTTCACTCATGGCTGTTCGTACTTCGGCACGTCCAAAATGATTTTCCACTTCAGTTATTTTATCGAACGGTACATCCGAGTCGGCAATCACGGTTCCATCGGCACTAATCACCGATATACGTACAGTTTCGAGTTCTGCAATAGTTTTTATTCTGCTGTCAATCTGTTCTGCATCGACTATAGATTCTTCCTGTATGATGAGCGAGACAACATTGGCAAGTGTCTCAAGACTGGCAACGAGGCGGACTTGAAAATATGATTCGATTTTCACACTGGAAATAATACCCAACGCCACGACCACAACAAAGGTAAGCACAAAATAGGTAAGCGTAATTTTTGATCGGATCTTTTTCATATCCTACAATTTAAACCGGTACCCCACACCTTTGACCGTCTCTATGTAATCTCCATACTCACCGAGTTTCTCGCGGATTTTACGAATATGTACATCGACGGTCCTGTCGACGACGACGACATTTTCTCCCCATACTGCGTTCAATAACACTTCGCGGGAGATCACTCTTCCGCGGTGGTTCGCGAGAAATACAAGCGTTTCAAATTCTTTTTTCGGGAGAATGAGCTCCTCTGTTCCAATCTTAACCGTGTAATTCGGTATATTGATCTCCAGATTCCCGATTTGCATAACATCGGGAGGCGATTCACCCGGAGTTTCGAGAATTTCCTTTCGCCGAAGCGCCGTCTTAACCCGCGCTATAAGTTTACGGATACTTATCGGCTTTACGATATAATCGTCGGCACCAAGTTCAAGGCCGACAACTTCATCTACTTCCGATCCTTTTGCCGTTAAGATAATTATAGGAATTGTGGAGGTTTTCTCATCTCTCATCAACTGCCTGCATACTTCCCAGCCATCCATCTCGGGCATCATAATGTCGAGTAATATGAGATTCGGTTTGTTCTCCCGGGCTTGTTCGAGAGCACGTGTACCATTGAGTGCTGTAATAACAGAATAACCTTCTTTTTCAAGGTTATACTTTAACATCTCAACGATGTCTTTTTCGTCGTCTACAACGAGAATTTTTTTGGGCATTGCAGCTAACGAGTATACTTGTTAAAACGGTGCAGGACTTTCATCCTGTTCCTGGCTATCTGCCGGCTGATATCCTGTGAATTGTTTAAGAGCCAGATTTTCAAACCGTGCATATGATTTAATGAATGATAATCGGGCTGTGTCTACCGGTCCGTTACGCTGCTTGCCGACAATGATCTCGGCAATTCCCTCGGTAGATTCACCACCCTCTTCCTTAATGCCGTACGCTTCAGGCCGGTGCACAAACGCGACGACGTCTGCATCCTGTTCTATTGCACCGCTTTCACGCAGGTCGGCAAGCTGCGGGCGCTTGTCGCTCCGGGCTTCCACTGCACGGTTTAACTGCGATAACCCCAGCACCGGCA
>SKXH01000110.1 GCA_007128495.1 Bacteroidota bacterium | reverse complement strand
GCGTTCTATTCGATGGAGAAAAACTATAACCGGTCCTACTCGGAGTTATCGTAATATTTGCACCGTGCGGTATTCCCGTTATCGAGTATGAGCCATTCGACGCAGTCTCAGTTGTCGCTGAATGGTCGCCGGATACGGTTATTGTTACACCTCCCTGAATAGCACCCGATACACTGCCAGATACCGAATACGATAACTGTGAAGATGTAAAGTCCTGTCCTGTTTGATTGGACGTAATATTATTTACCGTTCTATTAGATGGCGAGAAACTGTATCCTGTCCTGCTTGGGGTTATCGTGATATCCGAACCGTGGGGGATACCGGATATAGTATAAGAACCATCGGATACAGTTTGTGTCGAAGTTTCGTAATCCCCCGATATATCGATTGTAACATCGTCCTGCACATCACCCGACACGGTTCCGGAAATAGTGTATGTTGTATCCTCCATCGCATTTACAGATATTCCCCACACCACACTATCTGATAAAAATAGAATAGACAGGAATAATACGATATGTAGTAAATATCTTTGCACGTTGATCAATAATGAATAAATGATGCTATTAATTTACATTATTTTTGTTTAGGCATATGGTGAGATATGTATGTGTATTAAAACGGAGGATCAGTATATAAAATCACTTTAGAAAATTATAGCAGGCATGATACGATCACATACGATCGTAATTGTATTATAATGCCGAACATATATCCCCTCGTCTCGAATACTTCACCATCTATTCCTCCATACGAAAAATAAACCGCTTCATATCCCTCCTCTCTCAGATTAAAAATTTTTCCAATGCGGCTTAATTGTTCTCTTCAACAACACACAGACAAAAAAGCCCGCACATTACATTTGTAATAATGCGGGCTAATATAGTTCAGCAATTACCGGGACCGGATATAATAGAAATGTCAATGCCGGTAATTATATAAATAGCGATATGACATTGAGCCGACCTCATTTACCCGACTCTTGATAATAAACAAATGACTATTTATTACTAATTTAACGTTTTTTTTGTATTTGTCAATAACCGGATCGGAGTTTTTTTTGAAAATGATTGCTGCATTCCCCGTAATTTTCGACCAAAATATTAACCGCAAATTCGTCTTCCATTATCGAATTTTAATACAAGCAATGCAAAGGAAATGATATACATAATACGATTTCACCTCACATCATCTCCCTCAACACTTCAATTCCCTTCTCGAGCACCACATCGCAGTTCTCCAGTACATCGTTTATTACCGGTTTAATTTCTACATGCGGTTTAATGCCGTAACCAACAAACTCTCTGCCGTCCGGATAGATATCGCGTTTGGTGCAAACACGTGCCCACCCGCCGCCGGGCAGCTCAATCGACAGCGGTTGCCCGGTACTTCCAAAGGAGCGCTCGCCGACAAAGGTTGCCCGTTCCAGCATATCTATTGCAACAAGAAAATCTTCCGCTGCCGATGCGGTATTGTTGCTCACGAGGATCACAACATCGCCTTCGAAGATATCGGTTCTTTCGCTTTTCCGCGTACCCGGCGTACCGTGATACCACCAGTCACCGGTATAGGTGTCGATAGTCCGGTCATACCATTCCCGCTCTTCTTCGCTTGCTGCATTGTACTTCTCTTCGAAAGCAAGCAATTCTTCATCCGTCATGTTTTCACGTTCCTTCACCGACCAGTATCCCCATGCTTTGAATGCCGCACGGTGTTCGCGCGTTCTCCACATCGAGGTTGTATAGCTTTCACCGGTCAGATAATCGATGATCGCGTAGCCGATATTTGAGTTTCCGCCTCCATTATTTCTCAGATCGATGATCAAACCACCGGCATTTTTTATATCGGCGTACACACTATCGAACATTTCGACTATTTTGTCATTTGCAAACGAGTTCAGCGCAACATACGCGATGGAATCGTCAAGTATCTGAAAATCCAGTAATTCTCTCCCCGTTTCACGCGGCAATAACCATTCTTCACCGGATGAAGCCGCATTGCGCCGCAAATCGACTTCCCGCTCCCTTCCTTCCTGTGTAAGAATGGTTACAGTCACCGGGGAATCTTTCAAACCTTCGAGCAAACGTGCTATTCCCCTGTTCCATCGTATATAATCTGTCGAACTTGCGATATATGGAATGATATACTGCTGTACATATTCACCGGCAGGGATATCGTCTACTGTAATAATTTCACTTCCTACCGGGATCTGGTTTTCGAGTGACGAACCCACATTCATGACATATGCCCGGTTATCAAAGTTACGAAGCTGAACCTGCGGACGATCGATGAGATTTCTCACGGCATGTGGCGGTTGTACATCGGTATGTCCATCTTCCAGCAAAGCCGTGAATCTTTGCAGCAGCCGGTAATATCCATAGGTTGATTTCGATTCAAGCACCTTCGGAATATATTCCCGGTATGCTGCATCCCAGTCGAGGTCGGGAACTTGATCAAAGAAAGCAAAATTATAGTTGACTTCCTGCCAGATAAGCGACAATCCGTATAATTTATCCGTATCGGAAAGTTCCGGAATGGCTTCGGCGTTCTGTCCCTGCTGAGCATTGACGTGTGAAATGAAAAACACGAAAATTATAATCAATGTTGATAATCGCTTCAGCATATTTCACCCCCACCGTTATTTTGGTTATGTTGTGAATTATAGATGGATTAATTCTACAGAAATATTCATACTATTATTAATCAGTAAAATCCGCGGCATTATTTAGTTAACTATGCAGACATACTTACAGTATCGCGGAGTTACTTCCGTTCATTGTGAGCAAGACCTCCCCTTGCCCCGGTTAACCCGGTGGCCAGGTCATACGTCGTCCGCCAAGAATATGGAGATGTAGATGAGGAACCGTTTGCCCGCCGTGTATGCCGTGATTTACCACGAGCCGGTACCCGTCCTCGTTTAACTTGTATTGCCCGGCTATACTTCTGGCAATCAACGTCATGCGTGCCATTAAAGCTGCATCCTCCGGTTTCATGTCTTGAACAGATTCAATGTGCTTTCGCGGCACGATCAAAACGTGCACCGGAGCCTGCGGATTAATGTCATTGATAGCAACCAGTTCCTCATCCTCATGCACAATGTCGCTTTTCATCCGCTTATTAACGATTTCACAAAATATACAATCTTCCATATTTCAGAGATTTACCTTTTCCATAGTGGCTTTTACACCGCTGGCCGATTTATTCAGGGCTTCCTGCTCGTCGGGATTCAATTTTATCTGAACGATTTCTTCGATACCGTTCTTCCCGAGTTTTACCGGCACGCCGGCCATCACATCCTTTAAATTGTACTCGCCCTCAAGCCAGACGGCACACGGGAGAATGCGTTTTTTATCTTTGATTATTGCTTCCGCCATCTCAACGCTCGATGATGCGGGTGCATAATATGCACTTCCGGTTTTCAGATAGTTTACAATTTCGATACCACCGTCGCGTGTCCTCTGAACAAGCCGGTCGATTGTCTCTTTGTCCAGCAGATCCGGCAATGGTATACCGGCTACAGTTGAGTAGCGGGGAAGCGGCACCATAGAATCCCCGTGACCGCCAAGCACAAACGCCGAAATGTCTTCAACGGATACGTTGAGTTCCATCGAAATAAACGTTCTGAACCGCGCCGAATCGAGCACGCCCGCCATACCCATAACCCGGCTTTTTCCAAAACCGCTTGTCTTATATGCAACATAGGTCATAACATCGAGCGGGTTCGAGACGATGATAAGAATAGTATTCGGTGATTGTGCAACGACCTGCTCCGTTACAGACTTCACGATATCGGTATTTTTTGCAAGCAGATCGTCCCGGCTCATACCGGGTTTGCGCGGCAGGCCGGCAGTTATTATCACCAGATCGGAATCTTTTGTTTCATCGTATCCGTTTGTTCCGATAATACGCGTATCGGTACGTTCCACCGGCATTGCAGAATACATATCAAGCGCTTTGCCCTGTGGAATACCTTCAACGATATCGACGAGAACGATCTCGTTTGCCAGTTCTTTATTTGCGAGTATATGTGCGGTTGTTGCACCGACATTCCCGGCGCCAACTACAGTAATTTTCATGACGAGCTCCGTTTTCTGTTTAATTAATACATTATTGAGTTCACTCTAAAAAGCATATTTAACTAAATAAAGGCACCCGCCGTTATAATAAATTATGTAACGGCGGGTACATTCATCACATCGATTTGTTTATTTCCGTTTATCGAGATCAACATAATCTCTCGTTGGCTCGCCGAGGTAAATCTGACGCGGGCGGGCGATTTTTCTGTCCGGACCATCGAGAAACTCCATCCATTGTGCAAGCCAGCCGGATGTTCTCGGGATTGCGAACAGAACGACAAAGATATCGGTCGGAAAACCGATCGCCTGATAGATAAGTCCCGAATAAAAATCAACGTTCGGATACAACTTACGACTCACAAAGAAATCGTCTTCCAGCGCAATCCGCTCGAGTTCAAGAGCGATATCGAGTAACGGGTTTCTTCCCGTCACTTCAAATACTTCATCTGCCATCTGCTTGATTATCTTTGCTCTCGGATCATAGTTCTTATAGACACGATGTCCGAATCCCATAAGCCGGAAGTCGCCCGCCTTAACACGCTTGATGTATTCCGGTACCTTCTTAACGTCACCGATTTCTGCAAGCATTCTCAATACTGCTTCATTGGCGCCGCCGTGAAGGGGACCGTAGAGCGCTGCCGCCGCTCCCGCCGTTGCTACATAGGGATCCGCATTTGAGCTTCCGATACTTCTCATTGCGTTGGCGCTGCAGTTTTGTTCGTGATCGGCATGCAGTATGAACAGCACATCCAGGGCCTTCTCAAGCACCGGGTTTACTTCGTATTTCGGTTCGCTCATTTTAAAGAGCAGGTTGAGGAAATTTCCCGTATAGCTGAGATCGTTATCCGGAAGATTGAACGGAAATCCCATCTTATGACGATAGGAGTATGCTGCAAGTGTGGGCATCTTCCCGATAAGCCGGTGAATTTGATGAAGCCGTATTTCGGGATCGTCTACTTTTTTTGCCTCCGGATAAAATGTTGAAAGTGCCGCGACGGTGCTGACAAGTATACCCATCGGATGAGCGTCATATTGAAATCCATCCATGAATTTTTTTACATTTTCATGCACGAATGTGTGGTGAGTAACGTGGTATACCCATTCCTCATATTGTTTTTTTGTCGGTAATTCACCGAACAAAACCAGATAAGCCGTTTCAAGATAATTGCTCTTCTCTGCAAGCTGTTCGATAGGATAACCGCGATATCGTAGTATTCCTTTCTCTCCGTCGATAAAAGTGATTTTACTTTTACACGATGCGGTATTCGTAAAGCCCGGATCGTAAGCCATCATGCCGAAATCACCATTTATTTTAATCTGCCGCAAGTCCATTGCCTTAATGGTTTCATGCTCGATAGGTATCTCGTATGGTCTACCGGTTCTGCAATCGGTAATATTCAGGATTTCTTTACTCATGGTTCTTTCTCCTTTTTGGTTGGGATATCAGGGTGATTCAACTTAATTGGGGTTATAGAAATAAAAAAACCCGAACATTGTGTATTAATTAAATGTTCGGGTTACTTTGAACAATGATTGCTGTCGGGAAAGTAGTTTATGCTGAGCCGCTCTCCGACAGTCGTTACAACGACTTCATGTGGATGAGCTGCAATCATCGCGAGCATTCGCTATGGTAAATGATACTTGAAGTTATAATTGATAATACCTGTATTTTTTAAATTTGTCAAGAAGGATTACAGAAATCTTTTTCAGAAATAATACTATTCTGTCCTATTATTCATTGCTGATACAATAAACAGAAAAACCTGTTCCTTTATCCCGGCCTACATCCCCGTTATAGGCATACAGATAACGATACCAGGCACGGGTAGTCTCGTCCTCTGTAAAACTCCACCAGAAACCGCTGTCACCGATAAGACCGAAACCACCACTAAAGTGGCGGTAACCGCCGGGAGTACCTGAAAGACCGCTTTCGTTAGTTGCCTTGAGATTCGGGAACTCCCATCTCGGATGTGTTTCCGTGTCGGTGCGTGTAGATTTCATTTTACCTCCCGCATTATCACCGAGGTACTCAGTGAGCATCGTCCACTCATCATCGTCAGGCATATGCCAACCTGTTGGACATAAACCGCGGGAATCATTCACAGCGAACCAGTTGTACAGCTTTCCATATCTATCATTATTGGATGAGTCGTTTTCGTAATATGCCCATGCACCGGTGGATAATTTACTCCATTCTACGTCATCCGTTACATTCGGTATGTCGTCACCATTTAAATATTTAGACACCCTCAAATTTTCTGCCATCCACCACCGGTCGCCTATCTTCACTGTTTTATATTGGTTGCCGTCAATGTCGGTAATGGTGCCGGTTTCCTGGCTCTGTAACAATTGAAGACCATAAACAAATAACAGTATGGCAAATAATTGCAGATAAATGCGTTTATAGATTTGTAAATTATTAAGTGATCCCTGTCTCCGGCATGCTCTGCGGAAAACTTTCTCGCCCCGGGGAAGTTTTTAAATGGCTGGTTGTTCCGGTTCTTGGGAACGAGAATTCTCGAAGTATTATAGGAAATAAGTTTATATTAGTCAATACAACATTAGCTGTTTTTTCACTGCAGAATACTCTTTACAATTCATAAGATTTTAAAATTGTATTTTGGATTGAGTATTCCGGTCAAACCTACCACCCATTCCGGAATAAACCTGCCACTTTAGTTTTCTTGGACGTACCCTGTTAATTAAAATTGCACGGTGGCAGTTTTCAGCCGGAATAGGTGACAGGTTTCAGACGACGTACGCACCAATTAAAACGAGGAGGTAATAACAATGGCAAACAATAACAGACCGAAGGTCGATCTCAAGCTCAACGAACCGGTTCGTCTCAAGCTCCTGCGTGATGAGCCATATACTGGTGAAAATTCCTATGGGTCGTATTATATGTATTCCGTGGAGGAAAGCGGTGAGGAAAAGGTGTACTTCGCTACCCAGGATGTACATCTAAAAATACGTCAGAGCAAACTGGTTACGGGTGACGAGTTCATTCTCGAAAAGACCGCTACACAGAAAGGCAAGCGAGTCGTCACCGATATAACCTTCAAGGCGATGCCAGCAGAGCGGACGAACGGGAACGGAAGCGTTAAAGGCATCCCCGAAACGAACGGAGACAATTTTAAATCGGATTCGACTATGCGTTGGATCGTCTTTATATATTCTTGTTGATCTTCTATAGGTTTTAGCTCGTCGTCGATAAATACCGTTCGATTTTCATTCTTACCCTGACCAAGATTATCGCTTCCACTGAACAACGGAAGCCAGACAAAATTGCCGATACTTCCCTTGTTGTACCCCTTTGTGAATACTTCCGTGTCAACTCCCATTACGTCATGTACGAATTTTTTGAATGTCTTATGTACTTTTTCTGCTGCTATCGGTTGGTTGAAAAACACCCAGAGATGGTATGATCTCCCGTAGGGATTTTTACTTCTCTCAGTATAAACCGGGATGTTTACAGATGAAAGGTGCTCGATGAATGACCAGGTAAGTTCTTCTGGATTATCGGGATCCCCAGTTGCCTATTTTCATGGGGCTCATTTTAGTGCAGGCGATTTATCTTTTCCATCGTGCTCTGTTACCACGCGCGTCGACGTGCACAAACGGTCCGCGCACACCGGGACGTTCTTTGTATAGTCCGAGTCCGCCTCTGAACGGTTTATACCACGGATGCGGATAGAGCTCATCGATTATTTCGTACAGGATCGCGGCATCGCGGTGATCGATTCTGCCGTCGCCGTTCAGATCGTCCATCATACCATATGGCGGACGGGTATCGATGAAAATATCGGCGGCATCACCATACACATGCCTGCTGTATTGAGCATTGCCGATCGAATGGTTATAATACGGTGTGCGATACCCGCTCATTATGACAAACGTATCGGCGAAGTATCCTCTTTCGTTTACCTGTTCGAGAATAAGCTGCAGTTTTAAAAGTAATCGTTCGTGTAATACAACATATTTCGGGTAATCTCCCGCCTGTTTGCACACGAACTGCTTTAATTGTAAGTGGGGGGAGAGGTAGGTGTTCTCGTTCTCGGGTGTAACTTCGATAAAACCCTTTGGAGTGCGATAGGCGGAGAGTCCTCGAAGCGGTGATGTCGGATAGTTGCCGATGCGGTAGCCGTTTATATAGCCGCGTTTTTTTTCGCTTCGCGGTACCATCACAAATATATTGAGCGTTACGGAATCCGTACGCTCTGGATTAAAAATTGTTGCTGTGTAGAGTCCGGGAGTCGTATGTGCTCTGAACCGCCACTGCCGGTTGTTAACCCTGTTAACGTGTCCTTCAGAATAGTTCAGTATGTATTTACCCGTTGTGTACGTGTCGATAACTTCGATAAATGTTGTTTCGCCGGGTAACAGAAATACACCGATAACATTATATGGGGATATTTCATTTTTAAATTTTACGCTGAAACTTGCATGTTCGGATGAGAATACCCGGGCGTCAGATGCATGGCCGGGTAGTATTACACTGAAAAGTATAAACAGAATGATGCCGGCTCTCAGGGCGGGCAGTGTTACAGAAATCACGTCGTTCTTCTCCTAAAAAGTAAAATATGCTTCCATTAAACGTTCATCCCGGTTATAAATATCGCGCCGGAAATGAACGGTTCCGTCTTCTTCTGCCCAGGCCGTCCAGTATAAAATGTGAACGGCTATCGGGCGGTTTAAAGTAACAGTCCGCTCGGAGCCACGGTTCATAGCAGCTTCAATGGTTTGCCGTGTCCACTCAGGACGATCGGCGAGCAGATATTGTGTTAGTTCTATTGGTTTTTCTACACGGATACAGCCTGAACTGAAATCGCGTTGAACCCGGGCAAAGAGTTCACGCGCGGGGGTGTCGTGTAAATAGACGTTGAACCTGTTCGGGAACATAAACTTTACCAGACCGAGCGAGTTATTCGGACCGGGATCCTGCCTGAACCGGTACGGGTTATTGCGCGGTGTGATAGTGCTCCAGTCAACCGTTGCCGGATCGATTTCCTGTGCATCTCCGCCCCAACCCTGAAACACGCGGATATTGTTCTTCGCAAGATAATCGATATCGCGTCGTACCTGCGGCAGAACATCGTTTGCAGTCATACCGGGAGGGATGTTCCAGAACGGACTGAATACAAGATACGTCATTCGTCCCGTAAAAACCGGTGTACGCCGGTAATGTCTTCCGACGATTACCCGCATATTGAGTATTGATTCATTATCTTCGATTACATCAAGCTCAAAGTTTGCTATATTTACCCGTATATACCGGTCGCCGAGCTTTTCAGGCAGCCATCGCCAGCGTTCCATATTGATGATAACCTGCTGCATCCGTTGTTCAATAGACGTGTTGAGTTGTGCAAATGTTTCTTTGCCGACCAGTCCGTCGGCTGCGATACCATGTCGCCCCTGAAACCGCATCACCGCTTCTTCAAGAGTCTCCTCAAAGACCGCTTCATCATCGATGGTACCTTTATCAAGATCTCCTGCAAGATATAACCGTTCACGCAGCGCAGTTACACGCTCGCCGGTATCACCTTTCCGCATGGTGGGTCCGTCGGGCACAACGGGCCAGCCGCCGTTGCTCATAATTGTACGGTATCGTCCGAGCAGTTCACGGAGACGGTGATATTCACTGTGATGAGGCAGGAGCGTATGAAGTGATCGATTGATCTGCTCGTCTTCGATCGCTGTCCGCAAAACCGGCAGTATATCGAAATCCCGCCGTGCCGGATGCCATTCGGGATCGAACGTCACCGGATCGATCCGGCCGCCTGCAAGGTGTGTTCCGAGCAGTAAAAATGCATCGGTGAGGAGAAGGTCGAGATCGACAAGATGAAGATGGTTGATCGGCCTATTTCTGTTTTTCCGGTCGCGGATGATCGTCCTGATCTCTTCGATCTGTTCGAGGTGATAATCTGCAGGATATAATCCGTCTCTGTCGGCACGAGTGATTGCCGCATGCATACTATCTGCGATCGGCAACGGTCCGTTATCATCGCTCCAAACAGGTTGATAGATCCGTTCGTGATAAAATTCAGGAAGAAGGATTGACGAGTAAAGGTAAGTATCACCGACTGGAATTCGGTGGTCGGGATGTGAAGTTTCGATGCGTTGCCGCAGAAATTCCCGTGTTCGTTCCTGCAACGACCGGGCTTCCAATTTAACCAATCCAACAGAAAGAATCGCCAGCAATAATACTACTATTCGCGCACGTAACAATATATCATCTCCGGGTATCAATAATATAGAATGTATCGGAATATCTGCTAAAATGCAATTTAGTGTAATATTTTATATATTTCCCCACTTTATTATCCGATTACAAAACGGGCGATTACATGAGATCATTGGCTGTGCTTGCACCTCTCGGTTTGCTTCTCGTATTGTTTTTGCTCGGCAGCGGCGAACCGGAAACCGATGCCGACCATTTCGGAACGTACTCACTTTTCCCGGCACTCATAACACTCGTGCTGGTTTTTATTACCCGCGAAGTTATTTCATCGCTGTTTTTCGGAATTGTTGCCGGGGGAATCATCAGCGGCAATTATAACGTGCTTGATGCGTTCATACTTTCCTCGATCGGGAGCAGTTCGTTCGCGGTTATTTTGCAGTGCTGTTAACCCTGTTGTTTGCGCTTGAATTGCTTCCGTGGCAGGCCATACATGTGGCAACCGCGCCGGTATTCGGGATCATTGCCGTGCGCAATCTTTATGACCTGAAAAATACTTTACTCGCGGGCCGTTTATGGCAGCGGCTTCATCTGTGGGCGACAACACAGGGGATTGCAATGCAGCCGCTCAATCAACCGGTCGAGATCATAGACCGGGAACGTGAATTCGGTAATGAGTTGTACTGGAAACGCAAAATGGAATCTCCCACAGGAGATCAAAATTGGTATCCGACATTTGCATTCCGCGCGGACTACCCGTTAAGAGAAGCCCTCACCAGTCCGAGGAAGCCGGTGAGTAATGTTGTTATTTAATATTTTCCGGATTTACATACTTACGACTGGGTTTTGAGCGAGGCCTCCATTTGCCTTTAGTTCGATATATGTGGAATCAGGTAACATGTAACACTACTTTGGGAGAGGCTCATTTTAAAAAACACCGACTGGGATGGCCGGGGTTGTTAGAACAATCTTCTTTTTTCCCGTACCTGCACTCATCCCCAAAATAGTCAATTAGTCGTTCCTGAGACAGCGAACAGAAAAACCATTATGCTTAAAATGGTAGTATCTTCCGATTTGGTCGTAGCTGGAATATACGGAGTGATACCAGGCGGAATCCTCGGGATATTCCGTAGAACTCCACCAGTAACCGGCGAGACCGATAAAATCGAAATTACCATGAAACATACGGGCACCGGCGGGTAATCCTGACCACCCGCTTTCATTGGTGGCGCCGGGATTCGGACTGTTCCATCTCGGATGAGATTCGGGCTCTGTGCGGGTTGATTTCATTTTCCCTCCCTCACCCGCTCCCAAGAGACCGGAACTATCCGCCTCCTCTTGAGACAATCCCAGATATATTGCAAGATGCTGCAAATCGTCATCGCCCGGAAGATGCCACCCTTCGGGACATAAACCATAGTCATCATCGACAGCGTACCAGTTATAAAGCTTACCATATGCATTAACCATTTCTTCCTCAGAGTTGATACCATCTACATTAGCATGAGGATATATTGCATAAGCACCGGAGGTTGTGGTTTGCCAATCAATATTACTTAATCCGGTGGATATAGCATCACCATTCCGGTATCTGGTTGTCCGGAGATTCTCCGCCATCCACCATTGGTCGCCTATTTGAACAATGGTATAAACGTTACCGTCTATATCAGTAACGGTCGTATCATCCGGCGAAACAGGATCAGACCTGTCGCAGCCGACGTGTAAAAATATTGTTATAAAGGAAACAATGAACAGAAGTGCATCGTATTTCATATTGCCTTCCCGATCTTTTTATTTTGAGAATTAACATAAACAATCATCAGTGACTTCGATCTCATCCCCTCGCCTCACTCCTTATCCTCTCATACACCCGCTTTAACAGATAATCGAAAACGATACCCTTGAACTTATCCTCATTGAAAAACTTCGTGGCTATCTCCTCGTTCTGGTCCATCCGGTCGATGAATAAATCTTCGACGGCATCTTTAAAGACGTAGCCGAAATTTTCCATCG
>SKXH01000153.1 GCA_007128495.1 Bacteroidota bacterium | reverse complement strand
TGTGCGTCTCCGTTAACATTATCACCGGTACGAACTTTAACATCGACTATTGTGCCGTCAAACGGTGAATCGATAAACAGCATTTTTCGCTGTGCCTCGAAATTTCGCTTCGCAACGAGGTACTGAGCTTCGGCGCCATCGAAATTTGCCTGCGAGGTTTCACCTGCTTCGAGCATTGCCTTCATGCGGTGAAACGTTTTCTTTGCATTTTCATACGATGCCTTTGCCTGCTCATATTGAAAACCGGGTGCAGTTTGATCCATTTCGACTATGATTTGATTGTCAACAACCCGATCACCGACCCGCACATTAATGCGCTCGATCTTACCTCCAATGACCGTACTTCTTGTCGCCTCTTTTACACCGGATAATTTGGCGAAATATGCGAGTTCCTTTTCAAAGGTTTGATACCGGACCGTATCGATTCGAACGGGTATGCCTTCTTCTTCATAGATCTGCTCCATGCTACGCGCTTCTGTTCTTTGCCGCGAGCATCCCGCTACGGTCATCAGAAGCAATACCATAGCAAGCCCAACAACTGCAATGTAATGCTGTTTTATATTATTCATTGTATCCTCTTTCTATCATTCAACGATGATTTAATCTCTGTATCACAAACGAGCCGTATACATTTCGTTAATTCTTCCTGCAAGATGGTCAAGTTCCGCCCGCGCGATAATATAATCGTATACCGAGTTAAGCCGGTTCGTACGCGCCTGGCGAAGGGCGATGTCCGCATTTTGTACTTCGAGTTGATTTCCGGTACCCTCCCGGTATCGAACCACTGCAATCGAATAAGCGCGCTCGGCAAGTTCTACGTTACGTTCCTGCGCTTCAAGAATAGATTGCACCCGGTGCAGATCGTTGATCTTGCTCTTCACCTGCATCGCAACATAATCCCGGTATTGCAGCAATTGTGTTTCAGTTTGATGCATCGTTACCCGCGCTTGCTGCACACGCTGGCGGGTTCTTCCGCCGGTGAAAAGATTAAACGATAACGTAACACCGACGATAGATGACGAATAATTTTGAAATTTATATCGATCATCCGACCCCGAGTACGAATAATTCCCGAAAGCATACAGTACCGGCCAGTATTCAGATTGATAGTAATCTATAAAAGCCCGGTCTACATCCTTCTTGATCTCAAGCGATCTGATACCGAAATTTCTGCGGTATGCCTCGCGGACGATTTCATCTGCATCCGGAATAATTTCCTTCGCATAATTCATTTCACCGGTAACATCGATCTCCTGCTTCTGATCAAGTCCCAATACAATTTTCAATCCGTATTTTGAATTTTTAAGTGCATTCTCGCTCTGCAATACCATCGGTCTGATATTCTCGACCTGCACTTCCGCCTGCAGGAGATCGAATTCCGCCACCAATCCCTGCTCGTGTGCGGCACGTACATTCCGGAGATTATCCGACGCATTGTCGAAACTTGCAAGCGCGATCTCATACATCTCTTTTGTTAGCAGTACTGCATAAAATGAACGCTTCACCTCGAGTATGGTCGATGACATAGTTCGCTGTAACTCTTCTTCGGCGAGATGATGATATCGTCGTGAGGCACCAATCCCCCGGAACACCGTCGAGTTAAAGAGCGGCTGCGTCACCTGAATCTGCGACTCATAATTATTCGTCTGTGCAAACGACTGGAGCTGCGTCGATATTGCTCTGAATTTATCCTCGTCACGCGGAAGAACTCCCTCATCGAACAAGATTGCATAAGTTGCATTACCAAGCAGCGCTTCAAAATCGGGAAACGGCATGCGCGGCTTTTGCACGAAATGCGAATAGTTACCGCTCACATCGATCGTCGGTAAAGCATAACCGAATGCTTCCCGGACTGCGGCACGAGATTTACGCACCTCCATTCCGGCTATTTCTATTTCACGGTTTTTCTCAAGAGCAATGTCTATAGCTTCATCCAGTGAGATAACAATCGATTGGCTGCAGACAAGCAACGGGAAAAATATTGCCGGCAGCAGCACTAAACTAAAAATCTTTTTCATATTACTCATTAAAGTTTCTGAGTTGTTGATTATTTTATTTTAAAATTTACCGACCCGGAACGACAGCATCACCGAAGTCCCGCTTAATTCACTGTTTGTGGAGACAGCAGAATTCAATCCGCTCACAAACCGGTACGATGCCCCGACACTCGTCTTCAAAAACGAGGTAACGTTGAGATCGAGATTTACAGCAGGTTCGACAATAAAGAATCCATTAACGTCGCGGTCCCGGTCATCCCGATAATCACTCTCCCAATGGCGTTCGTTAAATAAAACTCCGCCGCCGCCGATCAAAGTACTGAACGAAACGTGAACGAGATCATTCGGGTTATGGACATATTCAATATCTAAACCACCGTATCCCATTTCCATATACCGCTCATCCATTGGGCCGCGGTTCAACGCTTTCACATAACTTGCGAGTCCGTACCCGCCAAACCCTATCGCAAAGCTGTGGTTAATGATCAAACCGCCGCGTCCTCCGACGAACACACCGAGGTCTTCATGTACCGATGAGAATTTAACGACGGGACTGAAATAACCTCCGAGAGAAAACTCATCACTTGAAAATAACGTAGTTCGCTGCGCACACGCAGTAGTTGCAAGAAGAGCAAGAATTAGCAGAGTTATGCTAAATCGTCTCATAGGAAGTCTCCTTTCTTGTATACATATTACTCTGATAATGTTTCAACCGATATGAGTGTTAAGTGCAGGTCATGTATCTTGCGTAGCAGTCCCTGAAGCTCCGATTGGTCGACCATTTTACCTTCAAGAACGGTGGCATTTTCCCCTACCTGAACCTCCATCCCATCGAACCAATCCAGCATCTCATTATCGACTCTTTCCCGGATTCTAACCCGGTAGTATTTACCGTCGTAGGTTCCGGGGTTGTTATTTTTATATTGCATACGATACCTGTATAAAAATAGTTGCGTTAGTAGGCATGTTTTAGTACAAATTTGGTGAAAATAAGGGGTGAATTTCATCACCCTTGATGGGGATTTGAGGGGTGGTATTTTAATCTGTTATAGCGCGTGGCATGTGGTTCATAAAAGGTAGTGCACTGCTCCGGGTTTTCAACTGTTCCTTGCACTTTTTTCTCGCACTGGCGAGCGAGGTTACAATGTTATTGTTGAACAGTAAGTGTAACAATCATTAATTTGTTAATACTTTCATCTCTCGTGCCTTTTTCACTGCATCCTGCCTGCTGTTTACACCGAGTTTACCGTACAAATTTTTCAGATGTGTTTTTACCGTATCGAGGGATACGAACAACTTTCCCGCGATCTCTTTATTGGAGTAATCTTGCGAGATATAGTACAGTACTTCCTGCTCCCGGTCGGTGAGCGGTTCGATGAG
>SKXH01000119.1 GCA_007128495.1 Bacteroidota bacterium | reverse complement strand
TATCCTGATTTGTAAACAGGCGAACAATAATGTATGCGGTGGGAATCGAGCCGATCAGGTAACCGCACACGATCGCTACGGCAAAATGGCTCACGTAATCCCTGCAATAAAGTTATGAAAATTAAACATTTATGATTTAAATTATGAAAATTTACCGTGATATTCAAGGTTCAGGTTTTTTGTGCAATCTATCTAAAATTCATTTTCCGGGAAAATAAGCTTAAACCGTTTTACGATCTTATAGCAAATATCGCGACAGAAAGGAGAATATGTGTTTAATAGCGGTAATTTGGTGCTCGACCTTCTTCACAACTTTTTTCTTAAATACGGGGCACGATTGTAGCCGGAATACGTGAATCTTTACCGGAAGAAATAAAAGACGGTTCCAGCCGGTATAATGTCATTTCAGTCAATACCGACACCTCATAGTTTGCAAGTATACACAAAAACCAATATATTAGTTTTTCTGGTGTTACCTGCCATTTAGTAAATAAAAAGTACACAGAGAATGACAAAAGATGATTTAAAAGAACTTTTAAAGCAATATAAAAAAGGTGATCTGTCGGAAAACAGAATCATATCACTGCTTTCTCAACCTCCCATCGACGAGCTCGGATTCGCGACCCTCGACCGGCACCGTGAACTTCGAAAAGGATTTCCCGAAGTTATTTATTGTGAGGGAAAGACAGCCGGGCAGGTTGCAGCTATCGCAGCAAAAATTGCCGGGAACAAACATCGTCTGCTTGCAACCCGAGCAACCCCCGCCCATTACCGGGCTGTAAAGAAAGAGATACCCGATGCCCGGTATCACCAAACGGCACGCTGCATTACTCTCGAATCGTTTCCGGAACCGATACGCACCGGTGTCGTTACGATTGTAACAGCCGGCACCTCCGATATACCGGTAGCTGAAGAAGCACTCATCACTCTCAAATGCCTCGGCAGTCCGGTACAACAGGTACATGACGTCGGTGTGGCAGGTCTCCACCGCGTGCTCGATAAAACCGATGTATTAACAAATGCATCAGTTATTATTGTTGTTGCAGGAATGGAAGGTGCGCTTGCAAGCGTTGTCGGAGGGCTGGTCGATGTACCGGTCATTGCCGTACCCACTTCGGTTGGATACGGTGCAAGTTTTCATGGATTAGCGGCACTGCTTGCGATGCTCAATAGCTGTGCTGCAGGTGTAACTGTAGTAAATATTGATAATGGATTCGGGGCAGCGTTCGCCGCCCATACAATAAATAAATTTTAACTCATTCATTAACAAATAAAAAAGTCAGGATACCATGCTTCAAGATAAAACAAAAATCAAAGCGTATAATTCGATCCTTGAAACGATCGGAAACACACCGCTCGTTCGTTTACACAAAGTCACCGCAGGATATCAGGGACATTTTTTCGCCAAAGTCGAATATTTCAATCCGGGAGCTTCGGTCAAAGATCGAATCGGTCTCGATATCATATCCGAAGCCGAAGAGTCGGGACGCCTCAAACCGGGCGGAACAATTGTCGAAGCAACCTCGGGTAATACCGGAGTCGGACTTGCTATGGCGGCTGCGGTCAAAGGATATCATACTATTTTTACTATGCCGGATAAAATGAGTTCGGAAAAAACTAAATTGCTCCGCGCGTTTGGCGCCGAAGTGATCATCACCCCGGCGGCAGTTCCGCACAATTCTCCCGACAGCTATACTGAAGTAGCAAAACGCATAGTACGTGAAACACCGAACTCGATACTCGCCAACCAGTATTATAATCCCAAAAACAATGAATCACATTATAAAACAACAGGCCCTGAATTGTGGGAAGAAACGGGCGGCCAGATCGATTATTTTATCGGCGGCATCGGGACAGGCGGTACGATCAGCGGTGCGGGCAAATACTTGAAGGAACAAAATCCCGATATTAAAATCATAGGAATCGATCCGGATGGTTCGATCCTGCGGGACGTATATTATAATAAAAAGGCAAAACACGAAGGAAAGCCCTATAAAGTCGAAGGTATAGGTCAGGATTTTGTGCCGGGCACGCTCCATATGAAATACATCGACGATGTGGTTGAGGTAACCGATAAGGAATCATTTCTTATGGCCCGCCGCCTCACCCGTGAAGAAGGCATGTTTGTGGGAGGTTCGGCCGGCACCGCCGTTGCAGGGATGTTAAAATACGCGAAGAACTTTAAACCCGACGATGTCATCGTCGTATTGCTCCCCGATACGGGTGAACGCTACTTGAGCAAAATATACAGCGACGACTGGATGCGTGAGAACGGTTTTCTTACCCCCGAAAAGATCACCGTCAAATTCATTCTCGAAGGAAAGAACAAAGAGATACCTCCAATTGTTTTCGTCACCCCGAAAAATACCGTTCGTAACGCTCTTGAATTAATTAAAGAACACAATGTTTCACAGTTGCCTGTGTTTGAAAACGATATGTGCATCGGGAGTATCGATGAATCAGTGGTTATGCGTAAAATTATTGAAGATTCCGCAACGGCAGATAAACCGGTTTCAGAATTGATGGAGAAGCCATTCCCCGAATTGAACGCAGAAGACCGGGTAACTCAGGCAATCGACGTACTCACGCGGAAAAATTCTGCCGTGTTGGTCAAAGAAAACAATAAATATATAGGAATACTGTCACGGTACGATATCATCGAATATGTGACGGTATAATGTATAGTGTACCAATGAGGAAATTATGAAAAAGAAAAACAATAAATATGGATTTTCAACGAATGCAATTCACGCAGGACAGAAACCCGATCCGGCAACCGGTTCGGTTATGACGCCAGTCCACCTCACCTCGACATACGTGCAGGAATCGATTGGAAAACATAAAGGTTATGAATACTCGCGCGTATCGAATCCGACCCGCACTGCGCTGGAAGAAAATATCGCAGCGCTCGAGAACGGAAAATTCGGCGCGGCTTTTGCCTCGGGTATGGCGGCAATCGATGCTATAATGTATTTGCTGAAGCCGGGTGATCACGTGGTTATGTCGCACAATGTGTACGGAGGAACATATCGCGCCGCAAAAATGGTGTATGAAAATTACGGTCTCTCATATACGTTTGTCGACACAACAGATCTAAAGAAAGTCGAACAGGCAATTAAAAAAAACACCCGTATGATGTTCATCGAAACTCCCACAAATCCTACCATGGAGATCACCGATCTTGAAGCAGCCGTAAAGCTGGCAAAAAAGAAAAAAATAACATCTGTTGTCGACAACACTTTTGCAACTCCCTACCTGCAGCGCCCGCTTGATCTGAGCGTTGACATCGTTGTTCACAGCGCGACGAAATACCTGAACGGCCACAGCGATATGCTTGGCGGTCTGGTGGTTACCAATCACTCAAAAGTTGACGAGGCAGTGCGCTTTACCCAGAAAGC
>SKXH01000260.1 GCA_007128495.1 Bacteroidota bacterium | reverse complement strand
TCGATCACTCCTTTGTCAATATTCACTGCACTCTCATACGGATAATAATGCGACAGATCGGTACTTGCGATCAGCAACACCTTCTTTTTGTGAAATACTTCATCAAGTTTACGGGATAATGATTGGACAAACGACCGGCTTTGATCTCCCATCACAACCGGCACGAATTGAAAATCACCGAATAGCGATTGCAGAAACGGCAACTGTACCTCGATCGAATGTTCTTCAATATGTCCTTCATCCGATACAACGATCCGGTTATCTTCATCGACCATATCATCACGCAATTCTTTATCAATCATTACGTCACCGAGGGGAGTTCTGTACGATTCGCCCGGATACAACGTTATTCCCTGAAAGTATTTCCTGTGACTCGGACCGACGACAACAATTGCATCGTATGAATTGCTGCTGATAGCTTTATATACATATGCCGCCGTTTGCCCGGAATAAACATAACCTGCATGCGGCACAATCGCCGCTCTGATTTTTTCAGGTGTTCCTTCTTCCGGAAGCGGGGCTTTGTTCATATAGGTCTCAACATTCCGTTTTAATTCCGGCGCGCTCCCCGGATAAAATAATCCTGCGACAGCAGGTTGTCGAACCGATTTATTTTTTCCAATCATAGTCACCGTTATGCTTTTTCTTCAACATTCAACTCATTAAACACTTCAGCCGTAAATGTATATATTTTTACATCCGGATGGTCTGGTTTTAACTCGGCGATTCCGGCTTTTCGACCGAGCTGTGTGAAGAAAGCAAATTGATCCCACCCATTCTCAACCGCCACTTGTGGTAACAGCAATCCACGGTGATACTCACCTTCAAGATAAAGCCCGTGTTTTCCTATTTCGATTTTTGTGTAATCAGACAATTCTTTGAGTTCCGACAACACAGAAATTTCTATCAGGATATCATCAAGCTCTTCCTGCGTTACCGGCATAAATCGTGGATCCTGTGAGGCGGCCTTTTTCGCAATGTCAGCTATGGTAACTGCCAGAGGATTATCAGGTTCTACATATCCGATGCACCCCCGGAGTTGTCCCTGTAACCGGAGGGTAACAAATGCACCGTGCCGTGAAATGAGATTTCCCTCAATATTACTTACATCGACGGGATAATCCTCATTTTGCAAATGTTTCCGGATTGCGGTACGGGCAATTCTGAGCAACTCTTTCCGTTCGTCACCTGTCAATTGCATAAGTTATTACCGCTAAGCAATGTATGAACTACAACTTAACAAGTTAACCAAAATAGGAGTAACATTCAAGATGAAAAATTATTACTCTCGTTTGTTGATTATCGCTTGCAGTCTTTGTAATTTAGTAGCATATTTTCAAACCAATACTCTATACACAGTAACGAAAATATGTCACTTATGGAATCCATCTCCGGTGTACGGGGAATTGTCGGCTCATCGCTCACACCGGAAGTAGTTGTTCGCTATGCTCAGGCATTTGCCGAATTCTGCAATAAAGGACCGGTCGTTGTCGGCCGCGACGGTCGTATCACCGGCAAAATATTGACTAATATTCTGGTCTCGACCCTGCTCGCCAAAGGATGTGACGTTCGGGCTATCGGTATTTGTCCGACACCGACCGTAGCACTCGAGACCGAACATTCCGATGCCGCAGGTGGTGTGATCGTCACGGCAAGCCACAATCCGATGGAATGGAACGGCTTGAAATTTCTCAATGCCGACGGCATTTTTCTGGATGCTGACGAGAATACTGCCTTACGAAATAACTTTACCAATAAACCGGTATATGCACCATGGGATCAGATAGGTACACATTCATCACGACCGGAAGCGATTGATAAACATATTGACGCAGCGCTGAACCTGGAATACATCGACGTTGAGGCCGTCAGAAAACGTAAATTTAAAGTAGCGCTGGATTGTGTGAATGCATCCGGCGGTGTAATTGTTCCTAAATTATTGGAAAAATTCGGCTGCGAGGTTATACCGCTGCACTGCGATGTCAGTGGTATATTTGCACATACCCCGGAACCGCTCCCTGAAAATCTCACCGAACTTGCCGGGACCGTAAGAAAAGAAAAAGCCGACATCGGCATAGCAGTCGATCCCGACGGCGACCGGTTGGTTTTAATCGATGAGAACGGAAAACCTGTCGGTGAAGAATATTCAATCGCAACGGTTGTGAGCTTTGTGCTTTCACACACCGAACCTTCGGAAAGAGACCGTCCCGTTGTCATTAACCTTTCTACAACACGGGCGGTTGAAGATATTGCCGGCCGCTATGGTACTCCCGTCATCCGTACACCCGTTGGTGAGATCAATGTCGCGAAACGAATGCGCTCGGAGAAGGCGCTTATTGGCGGCGAAGGCAGCGGCGGTATTATCCACCCCGCCGTACATTACGGCCGGGATGCTATCGTGGGTATTGCAATTATTTTACAATACTTGACTGAGTTTGATAAACCGCTTTCAGAGCTTCGCGCTTCCCTGCCCGATTATTCAATCAAAAAAGATAAGCTCCAAATCGGCAGTGCAGATCCCGATGAATTATTACGATCTATCGCCGATACCGGAGACGACAGCGGCACTATAAATACAGATGACGGCATCAGGATCGATTATCCCGATCACTGGGTGCATTTCCGGAAATCAAATACCGAACCGATAATCCGGATTATAGCCGAAGCCCGCACACCCGGGGAAGCTGAATCGGTAGTGACAAAATACAAATCGACTATAACAAAACTTATGAACACCGCCGGCACACTGGAAACCTGATATATGACTATTGGAAAAGTTACAGGTACATTCGTTGCGACACAGAAAAACGAAGAACTGCACGACAAGAAAATTCTGATTGTTCAGCCGATTTCACCGGAAGAAAAACCATCGGGACGGGAAATACTCGCCGTCGATGTAGTCGATGCCGGCATCGGCGATATGGTACTGTTAATGAGTGAGGGATCGTCTGCCCGACAGGTGCTGGTCAATGATAAAATTCCCGTTCATACGGTTATTGTCGGGGTTATCGATGACTTGGATGTAGTTGTTTGATGTACTGTGCTTCTCGATTTTTTGGATAGCTTTCAACCGGAAACGGTAAACTAAAGACTGGAAAAATTACGGATGAATTACAAAGCGCTGCTTGCACTTTCATTTGTTCCCCGGGTGGGTAATCAACGCCTCCGCGCATTACTCAATCATTTTGACGATCCCGGTGATGCTTTTAAAGCATCTCCTGCAGAACTGAAACGCATTCCGACAATCGATACTCGAACTGCAAACGAAATATCCGGCTACGATCCGGATTCCAACGGCACCGTATTAACAACGATGCTTCAACGGCTTGAACGACTGGGCGGGAAGATAATCTCAATTAACGATCCCGACTATCCGGCATCATTAAAACAAATTTACGACCC
>SKXH01000228.1 GCA_007128495.1 Bacteroidota bacterium | reverse complement strand
CATACGTAAAAATCCCTCCACGGTGAACCCGGATTTGCCCTTCGTGATTTTTGAAACCATTCGTGTTGTTCCGAGGTATGGTTGATGACAAGCTCCGTGATTACTCTGATGCCGCGTTTGTGCGCTTCACGTAAAAATGATTTGAAGTCGCGCATTGTTCCGTAATCGGGATGTATGCTAAAGTAATCGGCAATATCGTAACCGTCATCCCGGAGCGGTGATGGATAAAACGGGAGCAGCCAGATAGCGGTAACGCCAAGGTCTTCGAGATAATCCAGTCGCTGCGTTAGTCCCTTAAAATCCCCGATACCGTCCCCGTTGCTATCCTGAAACGCTTTTACGTGAAGTTCATAAATAATCGCATCTTTGAACCATAATGGTTCTGAGGTCAGTGATAAATTTTTCATATTAGCTCAATTTTATTCTCACATAAAATAATCAAAATCTGTCTCTTTTTTCAGTCTTCCGTGGACACGGAAAATATGCGCAGGTAATATGTGCGGATTCAACTCAACATAATTGGTTGGTCCCTTCCAGATATACTTCGCATCACCAATGAGATCGTGCACCATAAACGGTTGTTCAGGATTGATTCCGAGTTTATCAATTGGAATCTGTACCCATCCTGATTGAGTATGGTGGGGATCCATATTTACAACTACAAGAATAATGTTTGATTGATCATCCGTCGTTTTTATGTATGCGAGGATCAGGTCATTCTCAATCTGACAAAATTCCAAATTGTTTGTAAATTGGAGTGCTTGATTTTCATTTCTTATTCTGTTTATCCGTGCAATTACATCTTTGAGATTGCCGGGCGCATCCCAATCCCACTGTTTGATCTCGTATTTTTCCGAATTATAATACTCCTCCTTGCCCGGCACTGCTTCCTGTATACATAACTCAAAAGCAGGGCCATAAATTCCATAATTTGATGAAAGAGTTGCTGCGAGTACGAGGCGTTTTATAAATTCCTGCCTGCCGTCAAACTGTAAATGCTGCGGTAATATATCCGGTGTGTTCGGCCAAAAATTGGGCCTGAAAAACTCCCGTACATCCGTTGTCGTCAATTCGGTTAAATAATCGGTGAATTCTTTTTTCGTGTTTCGCCACGTAAAATATGTATATGATTGATTGAATCCGATTTTTGCAAGTTTATACATTACTTTAGGTCTTGTAAACGCCTCTGATAAAAATATCATATCCGGATATTTTTCGCGTAATTCTGCTATCATCCACTCCCAGAACGCAAATGCTTTTGTGTGTGGATTGTCTACCCGGAATATACGCACCCCCTTGTCGAGCCAGAACTCAACGATGCTTTTCAGTTCTTCCCATAATTCTCTCCACTGTTCGGTTTCAAAATTGATGGGATATATATCCTGATATTTTTTGGGCGGATTTTCTGCATACTGTATGGTACCGTCAGGCCGTTTTTTAAACCACTCCGGATGCTCTTTCACATATGGATGATCGGGGGTGCACTGATATGCCAGATCAAGCGCGATCTCCATACCGTGCTCCTGGGTGCTTTTTACAAGATCCAGAAAATCATCTATTGAACCGAGCTCAGGGTGTATCGATTTATGTCCGCCTTCATCGGAACCGATAGCCCACGGACTACCCGGATCTCCCGGTTCACAAACGACAGAGTTGTTCTTACCTTTACGGTTAATCTTGCCAATGGGGTGAATAGGCGGCAGATACAGCACATCGAATCCCATACGAGATATTTCCGGCAGAAGTGCTTCGAGATCTTTGAATGTACCGTGTTCTTCCGGATCCTGTGAACATGAACGCGGGAACCGCTCATACCATGTACTGAACAGTGCTTTGTTGCGATCAACATGTACCGGTAGCTCTTTGTGATATTTTGATGATAAGGAGCGATCCGGATAACGGAACATCAGATTAACAAAGTCGGGATCGTCGACGAGTGCGACAGCACCGCCAGGGTCTTCGGTATTGCTGACGATGCTGTAATATTCTTGAAGCTTTTTACGGTCTCCCCCCTTTGCTTTTTTCAATGCACGTTCAACCTCGTTCGCCCCTATGAGTAAATCGACAGGGATATCCTGCTTTGCATCATATTTCTTTTTGATATCTCCCAGCCAGGTTTTAAATTGATCGACCCATCCTTCTATGCAATAAACATAATCGGAGAGTTCTTCAATGAGAAATTCACCGCGCCACCGGTCGTTAACAAGAAACGTCATTGGCACTTCACTCCATTTTTTTTGGCCCTTTTTCTTATATAATACTACCGCCGATACAGAGTCGTGTCCATCGCCGAATATATCGGCTTCGACAACTACTTTTTCGCCGACCACCCGTTTAATGGGGTATTGTCCGTAATTAATTTCAGGATACACATTCTCAATGACAATCCGATTCCTACCATCTTTTTTCATAGTACAGTGCCCACCTTTATCACAATCCGTATAAACATTAACTTTTTAAAGTAAACTCATAGCTTATATTAAAACAAAATATACGGTAAATATCAAATGACAACAAAGAAATAAATTTAATTCTTTTGTGCTGGACTGGATTTTTTAATATATTGGTAACTACTCAGCATGAGGGAAATATATGCCACCAAAACAAAAAGACACGAAACTGCACCAAAGGGCTATTGAAAATAATTTAGTGGGATTTTGTGATTTTGTGTTTTGGTGGCAAAAATATCGTCGCTGAGTAGCAACATTTATTGAAAGAAAAGTATTCAATGAAACTAACATCTTATAAAATTTTAAATGCTTATTATCTCATTATTTAGACTTTTTCTCGGTCTAATATTTTTGGTAACGGGGATATCAAAGATCCCTATTTTTGATGCTTTTGCTTACAGTATTACCGAACTCGTTCCTCTTTCCGGAACCGTGTTGACAGTTACTGCCGTTACGGCAATTGCATTCGAGATCGTGGTAGGGGCAGCACTTATATTCAACAAATGGACCAAACTGTTTAGCGGTCTCCTCTCGCTTATGCTCATCACTTTTATTGTAATGCTCTCAGCTGCACTGTTCAGGTATGAATCTTATATCTGTACCTGTTTTGGGGTGCTGGGACTTAAACTACCGGTCAAAGAGCAGATACTGGTCGATATTGGACTTCTCATTATGGCCATGTTCGTGTTTTTTTACAGTCGAACCGAATCAGAATTTTTTGCATTGATCCGGCAATATGCTGCAAAAATATTAGCATCTGTGATTGTGCTAAGTATTATTTGGTCGGGTTTGATTATCGTCCAGCCGCGGGTCATCTTTGGTGAAAAACCTGAGATAGCGGTAGATACACAGATGGTATTTGATGAAATCCCTCACGGAGAGGGTTATAATCCTCAGCTTGTATTTATGGTAGATATGGCGGATTTTCTCTGTCCTGATTGTGTAGCAGACTTTCTCGGTATGGCTGAACGAATAACCGAAAAACCGCAGAAAGTTTCGGATAACGTTTTCATTCTTGTAAAACGTGTTGATTTTATGGATCGGGGTGAACAACACGAACATATTGAAAAATGGCGCGCCGAACACAACTATCCTCTACCAATTCAGTTAGATACGGATGAGCTATTTACGCGTGCAGGATTTGAAAAATCAACCGCACTGCTCTATACAGGCCTCGGTTCTCTTGAGGATATTGAAACGTTTCCGATGGGATCTCGAAGGAGAAACGAGATCGTTGATAGATTTTTGCGGCCATTTGGTAATTGAATATTGGGACAGCCACAGTGGGCGTCCCGTTCAGATGATGGATATTATTCCAAACACAATCACGTATTTCTTTTAAACATACTTTACTGCTATTTAGACGGTGGGACGCCCGTACTATCACGGTAAATATTTAACATGAAGATTTGGTTAGATTTTTAAATGTACGGAGGTTCCATCGTTGTGAAGATCGTAATCGTGCCCGTTTAGGAATGGTTTTGATAAAAATTCAGTTCTTCTCAAGACGGCAAACGGCACGACCGGTAAAACCGAACCAGGTTTATTCCATCACAATCTCCGGTTCCAGGCAAGGATTGTCGTCTCCGGTATTCGAACCTCATCTCCTTCAACTTTGCTCGGGATCGGATCGGGATAGTTGTTCCCGCAGCAAATATGTGCTTCCATCGAATTCATATCCCATATCGCACGGCACGTTTCGGCTTTGATGTCATTGCCGACGATCTTAAATTTCGTTTCGTTGCATGGTTCGTTGATGCTGATTGCCGTTACCAGTTTCCCGTTCGATGAAATATACGCCATAACAGGAATCGGTGAAGTGGGTCCCTGATAATCTATAAAAACTATACGGTGTTGTATTACATCATCGAGTGAAAAGATCACATCGCCGTCTTCAAGCCGGAAATCAATCCCGGTCATTTGTATTTCCTTATTGCTGTAATCAACGGGCTCCGTCACGACCGGCTGCCGGGCAATGACGTTATGCTCTTCCAGCGTAATAAATTGTACAAGGAGTACAATCAAATTAGCAATGATTACGATGAAGCTTCCGATTACCAAATAACGTACCGGTGATGTTATTGTTTGATTGGATGTATGATCTGGTTGGTTATTTGACAATTCCGTTATTACTGCTCCGCATTGCGGACAGAATCGTGCATCCGGTTTGATTGAATTTCCACACGAGGGACATTTTTTCTGATTCATTGTTTGCTCTCTATAATGTTATGTAATTAAACTATAAGTGATTCGTTAATCCTGTTCAGCAGATTCAATTTTTTTACTTATTTCTGCAATCTCCGATTCAGCTTCTATTATTTTTTCCACACCTTCATATCGCTTCAATTCCTTTTCGTCTCCCCGTTCAATTTGAATGATCAATAATGGTACATATCTGACGTGATGTTGCAGCCCATATTGAAGTCCGACCGGATTACGCATATTGTAAGTATATACATGAACGGAGTATTCTTCTCTCAAATAATTAATAAACGGCTCGATCTCCTGACAGGAAGGACAATCAGGAGTGTAAAAATACATAATTGCATACGTTGCTTCTTCATCCTGCAATTCCTGTGTCGCCATAAATCCGAGTAATAATGAAAGTATAAGATACATTGGATATTTCTCCCATTAATTCTTTTAAAATTTTTAGTTGAATTACAGAAGCAAATAAATTCTGTACGCGGCCAAACCCACCATTTTTTTCTGGATGAATTTTACTGCGGCAGCTATGGCTGTCAGCCCGTTCAACAATAAAGCCCATGGCATAATAACGTGGATCAGATCGAATCCGAACAGCCCGAGTACCGGGATGGCAACAAACGCCACCCCGAGTCCGAGCATGCCGGATATGAATGAAAGCACAAAAATTAGAATTACAATTAGAAATTCTATCATGCCGAACCTGATTTATCCATCATTCCTGTGCTATATTATTTTATCCTTCCAACGGCTGGAGTATTTTCTTCGCTTCTTTAATTGACGGAACACGTCCAGCCATTGCGATTTTTCCATCAATTAAGACTGCCGGTGTAATGCGGATACCTAACTGCGCCATTTCCTTCATATCCGACACGTGTGAAATATCCGCATTAATATTAAGTTCCTGTGCTGCATTTGACATTACTTTTTCTGTTTGATGACAACGTGGACAACCCGGTCCTGCTATTTGTACTTTCATTGTTAGTCTCCTTATGATTGTAAATTGGAACATTGATGACACAGATTAAATCAGTGTAAATCTGTTTGATCAGTGTTATCTGTGTTCTACTTACGTTGTTACATTATAAAATTACCGAAGAACCATCCTACCAATGTACCAAGGATGATGATCGTCGGTACATATACGAGCGCTTTTTTAATTCCGAATATCCGTGCAATAGCCAGCCAGTTCGGTAAGCTGATGCCGGGACCGACGAGCAGCAGCGTGAGCGCCGGACCGGCACCCATCCCGAGTCCCATAAGCGTATCGACGAACGGCGCTTCGGTCATTGTTGCGAAGTAACTCACCGCACCAATAAGCGTTGCGAGGAAGGATGCCAGCATACTGTTGCCGCCGAGCCAGTCCTGCACCCATTGTTCGGGCAGTATTGCACCGATGATTCCCACAAGAAATACACCGACGAGCAGAAGCGGGAAAATAACTTTCACAAACCACCATGTTTCCCGGAGCCAGGTTTCGATTAAATCACGGGCTATGAACTTCCACGCATATCCGATAACCAGCAATGTACCGGCTGCCCACACATATATTTTTTGGAGATAGGGACCTTCCTGCACGAGATAGTTCGGTGCAAGTAAACTTAATAGAATTAATCCGATAAGACCGAGATCTTTTCCGGAGATTATGTTAGGTTTTTCTGATTTGACTGTTTCGCCCCCATCCTGCATTGTATGCATTTGATTTCTTTCTTTTGCAAAGATAGACCGCATAATATATCCAACAGCAAATGCCACAAGCAACGCACCGATGATACGTAAAACAACCATTTCACCGCCGAGAATACTGCCGGTATATACGAGAGCAAGCACATTGGTCGCCGGTGCCACCCAGAGAATGATGAATGCAACGCCGATCCCCGCTCCTGCAAAATATAAACCGCTTGCAACGGGTATAACTGTGCACGAGCACGCTGCGACCAGAAAGCTGGCAGCCGCCGCAATTGCAAATGCCTTAAATATATTTGCCCGCTCGCCGAGGTGATCAAGAATGGCTTCGCGGTTTACAAATGTGACCATCGCACCCGCAAGTAAAAATGCAGGGACAAGGCATGTTAACGTATGGGCAAGGATGTAATCTTCGAGAGAGAGCCACCCTGCATATAATAAATCAATAATCATAACTAAAACCTGTAAAGCATCTTTATTAAAATTAAAAATAAATTCTCAATATTGAGATTATGAGCAATCACTCATATAGTTTTCAAAAAATATATAACGCTTTTTACGCAAAAACTTCAGTCTGTTTTTCCAGTTTTGCCTTTGCGATATCTGCCGCTATGTCGAGCAATTTATAAATGCGTTTGTCGGCAATCTCGTAATTTGTGCGCAGTCCCTCCTTCCATGAGCGCAAAACACCGCTTTTTACAAGGATTTTGAGGTGTCTGGATAGATTCGACTGTTCCATACCCAATTCCGGGGCTATCTCGCAGTTGCAGTTTATTCCGTACCGTATCATTTCCAGAATACGAATACGGTTGGGATGTGCTACTGCGGAAAAAATATCAGCTTGAAAATCGGCCGCTGTGTTCATACCTCGCTCCATATATGAGTAATCGATCATATATACATAATGCAACAATCGTGCCGGGTAAAAGGACATATGTGCCAAATAAAGGTGAGATAACAGGATCTGTTTCTAAAAAGTAAGAATGGATTGTGTGCAGGCATTACACGCACGCTACACACAATATAAAAATTTAAGCATTGCTACAGATATATCGCTCCTAACGGAGCGTTTTCAATAAAGTCAATTTATTGGAATGTCACTCTAACTCTGCTCAATAAAAAACCAGCCCGGAGGGCTGGCATATCTGTAGAAAATGCGACATCCCTCTAACCTACTCCGCTCCGGCAGGAGCGGCACAAGCTACTAACACAAGACTGCCGGCGCCGCCGTAGCAGAAAAATCAAATCCGGTTACTTCGCTTATGGTTTGATTGCAATCCTGCAGAACCACCATCAACTCCTGCTGCTTCTGTGAATACTCCTGCGTTACCGGATGCGTATTTATCTGCTGCTGAAGCTGCTTGATCGTGTTGATCTCTTCCTGCGTTACCGTTCCTGTTGCCTGCTTTTGTTGAAATTCCTGTGCAAGCCACGTAAATCTCCCATATAATTCAGATACTTCAGGGTCGTTATTAAATTTCTCCTGCGCCGCCTGAAAGTCCTTTACCTCCTTCGATGAATTGAGATACCGGACAAACTCCTCGGCAGCAAGTTTTAGATTCATGTCTAACATATTGTTCTCCCAAGTTATTTTCTTTGAACCAATATAATATCGAATTCTATAAACGGAAGTTTCCGGTTTACAGTTTGTCAAACCCGGTAAGTGGAACTGTAAACTGTAAACTCGAAACTGAATTTAACAGCATCCGCCCGCCGGCTTCGTCATATCGGCAAAGTCGAAGCCGAGCTTGTCGGTCATAAATTGATTTAGTTCCTTCATCTGAGCAACCAATTCATCCTGTGCACTGATGAATTTTTTCAGGGTCTCATTTTCCATCATCCGGTTTCGCATATCTTCCAGACGTTGAATATCTTCCTGTTGTGCACCGCCCCAGCTTTGCATCATCTGCAATTGCTGCTGCGATTGCTGGTATTGCTGCAGCAACTGCTGTGCTTCCTGATCGCCGCGAAGCGATTGGTGTGCTGCTTCAAAGTTTTTATAAACGTTCGACTCACCGATCGCTCTACCGAACTTTTGTGCCGCCTCGACGATGCGTTCATCGGTTGTTGTCATTGTTGATTGGTTGGGATTCATACATACCTCATTTCTATTTTAATGTAACATAAATTGATACTTACCCGCTTATCAAAAGCAACCATAGATATAATCCGAGCAATGTGAAGAACAGCGTTGGAATTGTTAATACGATGCCGACCTTAAAATAGTATCCCCACGTAATTTTCATACCTTTATATGCCAGCACGTGAAGCCAGAGCAGTGTGGCAAGCGAACCGATGGGCGTGATCTTCGGACCGAGATCCGAACCGATGATGTTTGCATAGATTAATGCTTCACGTACCAGTCCGCTTGTATCTGTTGCCTGAATAGATAGTGCATTGATCATAACGGTCGGCATATTGTTCATAATCGATGAGAGAAACGCCGCCAGGAAACCCATTACCATTGTTCCGGCAAATACACCCCGGTCGGCTCCGTATTGAATAACGTATGCCAATTGTCCGGTCAAGCCAACATTCTGTAATCCGTACACAACAACATACATTCCGATCGAAAATATAACGATACTCCACGGCGCGTTTTTTATTACCTTGCGGGTATCGACAGCCGGACTCTTCACTCCCATCAATAAAAAGACTATAGCAACGGATCCGGCGACGAGCGACACCGGTAGATGAATAAATTCGACGATAAAATAACCGGTTAAGAGTACTGTAAGAATTACCCATGACCATCGAAACATGTTTGCATCGCGTATGGCATCGGCTGGTACTTTCAAATTTTCAAGAGAATAGATTTTCGGTATATCTTTTCGATATACCAGATACAGAACAATGATACTCCCGATCAACGCGAATATACCCGGCACAATCATACGTGAGGCATATTCAAGAAATCCGATATTGAAAAAATCTGCTGATACTATATTGACAAGATTGCTGACAACTAATGGTAATGAAGTAGAATCTGCTATAAAACCGCTTGCCATAACAAACGGCAGGATCATTCGTTCTTCAAACTGTAATGCTCTGACCATAGCAAGTACGATTGGTGTGAGAATGAGGGCGGCTCCGTCATTCGCAAATAACGCAGCCACGATCGCACCCAGTACCGAGATAAAAATAAACATCCGTATTCCGTTACCATTCGCAAATCGTGCCATATGGAGTGCTGCCCATTCGAAAAATCCGATCTCGTCAAGGACGAGCGATATGATAATAATTCCCACAAAGGTGAGCGTTGCATTCCATACAATTCCCGTTACTATAACCACATCGTTTAAGCTGACGACGCCGGCAATGAGTGCGAGAACGCCACCTATCGTGGCCGACCAACCGATTGAAAGTCCACGCGGCTGCCATATAACAAGAACAAGTGTTACAATAAATATTAAGGTTGCAAGTACAACTGAAGTCACGTTACAATTATTCCTTTCGACTGTTGGATTGCAAATATTTTGAGGGGATGTACTTGTGCCACAATATTATGTCCTCCCACTCAAACTTCGACTCCGCTCAGTTTGACATCAAACACACAACGGGAAAAATGCAAAATATTATTTAATTGAAAAAGCAATAGTCTACTCCCGTTGAGCGGAAACTATGAATACCGGTATTTCACTGCCGCGCATCACCTTGTAGGCGATGCCGCCAATAAAGAGTTCGCGTACATAGCCGCGTCCCTGGCTTCCCATCATAATCAATGTTGCATTCGATTCATCGGCTTCGCGGAGTATTTCATTCGCGGTTGAACCGTAACTTATTTTAATATCAATCTCGGCGTTTGTATTTCGCTGCAAAATTTCTTTATGTTTTTCGAGCCGTTCCCGGTCGATCGCGTTAAACTCCTCAAGTTTTTGAGGATCGTCCGTCCCTATTCTCCCCTTTGACTGAACGTGAAAAAGGGTTATCCGCTCTGAGTGTTGCCCCGTAATATCCCGGAGCGTTTTGAATGCACGTTCGGCCGTTTCCGAAAAATCGGTTGCATAGAGAATATGATTTAGCGAATCGCGGCACGCCCGTGCACAATATAGTTTTCGGTCTTCGAGTTCTTTTTCATCGGTAGCGTTTATTTTTATAAGATAAACCGGCAGGTGTGAGCGCTGCATTGTTTCCGATGCCGTACTGCCGAGAAGAAGATCGTGTACCTTGCTGTTCCCCCTGTTTCCGAATATAAGATAATCGGCTTTGTGGTCCGTAGCTCCCTCTATAATCTCCCTGGGGGCATAACTGTTAATATTAAAACGGACTTCAGCGTAGACGGTATATCCTTGCTTCTCTACAATAGACTTATAATTGTCCATTGTTTCCTTCATTCGTGTTTCACTCTTTTCCGATAGTCCACCCGGATACGGTACCGAAATTGAGGTAAATAATGTTATTTTCTCTGTCCCCAATTTCTTAAAATAGGGTAGACATTCTACTATAATGTCGCTGGATTCGGATAGATCCAATGCGACAATAGCATGTTTTAATAATTCTTTCATAAGTTCGATATGGTATATTTCATGTATTTTAGATTACAGTATCTATCTCTTCACGAATCGCCCGCTCTGAGATCTTTCCGCCGCTGTGAACCAGCCGGTCGTTTACAATTATGAATGGCGGCTGTTTTTCCTCATTTTGAACAAGCTCCATAATGTCGGGATAATTAAACGACTCCGGCGAGAACAGTTCTATAAACTCTGTTTCAACATTCTCACCGTACCGCTTCTGCAACTTCTTCCCGATCATCGATGCGGCAGTCTGCCAGGTATTATTGCCGGCGCACTCACCGAGCGGCGGCGCGAAGATTCTTACTGTAATTTTCGTGGACTTCATGTTTCTCATATTATTTGTTTTTCGCCAAAGTCGATATCTCTGGTTGATGTGATTTCGTGTTCTGGGTTTTTAGTTTGTTGTTAGGTATACAATAAAAAACACGGAACAAAAAACCCAAAACTAAATCAACAACATCCGGCTCCGGGACCGCACATCGGCGGCGGCATATCTCCTCCCCCGCTGTTACCGGACTTCGAACTCCCGCCACCGATACTTAATGCACCCATCATCTGTTTCGTTTCTTTCGATTGGCACTTCGGACATTCGGGCTGTAACCCCTTTTCTTTCTCGGCTAATGTAGCCCATACCTCAAAGATTTCACTGCATTGTTTGCATTTATAGTCGTATATCATACATGTTTTCTTCTATATTTTTATGACAAATTAATAATTTAAAGGTTTTAACACGGAGAAACGGAGATCACTGAGAAGCACGAAGGTTATAAATTCTCTGTGTAACTCCGTGCCTCCGTGGTATTTCCAAGATCAAACAATTCCCCAGCTGCTCTCTTCACCATCTCCAACCCGCGTATCTCCGTCTCAAGCAGTGGCATAATGGTCACCGGCACGTTAAACCGGCTACGTATATCGCCGAGATATTTCTCCTGCATCTTCCGGCGCCGGATGAAAAAATCGTTTGTGCAGTATTCTGGGTGCAGAACCTGATTTGCCACCACGAACTGCGTATCGATGCCCGCTTCTTTCAAATCGAGCATTGCACGGTGTGCTTCGACAATCGGTGTCGATTCGGGATATACCACGAAGCTGAATACTGATTGCTGCGGGTCTTTCATTCGATCAATAATTTTCTCGAAGCGTTTTTTCGTATCCGATTTCACTCCCTCGCTCTGTTCATTGGTTGCTACCATCAAACCGACCTGCTGATCGTAATCGAACAGCAGCTCGAGCAGACGGAGAGTGTGACCCGTCGGCGCGGTATCGAATATGATTACATCATAGTCGTCGCCTTCCGCGTAGCTGATGAATTTATCGAACGCAGCCATCTCTTCGGTGCACGGTGATTCAAGCTCTTCACGCATCGCCATCAGCATGTCTTCGTTGTATTTTTTCTTCGCATCGTCGAGGATTCGCTTTTTGTATTCTTCAACAGCATTTTCCTGGTCGATCATAACTGCATAAAGATTATCCACACCTTCGACCGCTCGAATTGTATCGCCGATTTTCTGATCGAGCACTTCACCGATGTGTGAAGCGGGATCGGTCGTAAGCAGCAATGTTTTATATCCCTGCGAAGCAATGTAATACGCAGCGGCACAGGAGATCGTGGTTTTTCCTACTCCACCTTTGCCGGTGAAGAAAACTGATTTGGTTCGACCATTTGGTTT